>DATFOP010000280.1:0-4531 GCA_035265505.1 Propionibacteriaceae bacterium
ACGCTTTTGGAGGCCAAGGACATCACCAAGACCTTCGGCCACGGCAAGAACGCGGTCGAAGCGGTCAAGAACGTCTCATTCAGCCTGGAGGAGAACGAGGTCGTCACGATCGTCGGCGAGTCAGGGTCCGGCAAGTCGACCATGGCTCGGATGGTGCTGGGCCTGCTACCGATCACGTCGGGCACCATGACCTTCCGGGGCAATGATGTGACGCACATCAAGGGAAAGCAACGGACCGCCTATTGGCGGGAGGTGCAGGCCGTCTTCCAGGACCCGTTCTCCTCTTTCAATCAGTTCTTCACCGTACGGCGGCTGCTCAACCGGTCGCTGCGGCTGCTGGACGAGCAGGTCGGTGCGGACCGGATGGAGGAGTCACTTGGTCACGTCGGGCTGCGCCCCGGTGACGTCTTGGACCGCCATCCGCACCAGCTGTCAGGCGGCCAGCGGCAACGGATCATGATCGCACGGGCGCTGATGTTACGCCCGAAGATGCTGGTTGCCGATGAGGCCACTTCGATGCTGGACGCGTCCTTGCGGGTGAACATCCTGAATGTGCTACACGATCTTCGCGACCAGGTTGGCCTTACGGTCCTGTTCATCACCCACGACATCGGTCAGGCCTGCTATCTCGCCGATCGGGTCCTGGTGATGGAGCACGGGTTGATGGTTGAACAGGGAAAGACTGACGAGGTGATCTTCAACCCTCAGCATGAGTACACCCAACGGCTGCTGAGCGACGTGCCGCGCTTGCACGAGGGCGGCGTCGCCGGCAGCTCAGCGACGGCGTTGCCTGAACCTGTGCTTGACCGGTGATGAGGAGTCGCTGACTCCTCGGCCGCTGACTCGACCAAGCGTCTCGGATGACGCCGTAGTCAGCGACGCAGATCTTCAATCGAGCGCACCTGCGCCATCAGGCTGTCCATCAGCCGTTGAGCGATGTACGGCTGATACGGCTGGCTGCCAATCTCGAGCCGGAACTGCCAGCTGATCGTGTTCGCGTACTGCAGTACCGAGATGGCGTAGAGATCACCGGTGGCCAGCTTGACGAGGTAGCCGAGCTGGGAGCGGACGCCGTTCTGGTAGGAGACAGGCGTGGCGGTGACCACACCGGAATCCCGACCGACGCTGAGCTCTTTCCCGTCGCAGGCCGCAAGTGCATCGGCAATCGCCTGGTATTGGCCGGCAGCGGCTGCACGATCGGGATATCGGAGCGTGAAGAGAGAAACCGCCGAAGCGGATGTGTCTCCCAGCCAGTACGTGGAAACACCGTCGAGCGCGTCGGCAGGAAACTGCTCGGCGAGGGTGGTTTCCACCAAAGGCAGACAGGCTAACGGCGACACCGCGACAGCCGGCGGGCGGCGGGGTTGGCTCCTGTCCAGTGTGGCGGCGTCATTCGTCCCATCGGCTCGCACCATTCCGGCGTAAACGTCCTGCAGGTCCGAGAAGGTGAAATCGTGCGGTTGCGGGCGCAACGCCAACACCGCAAGAACAGCAGCCAGGACGAGTGCCGCCAACGCCGCGATTATTAGCGGCCGCCACGACCGAACACGAACTGGCCGCGGTCCGAATGACAGAACCTCGGCGTCCGGTTGCACGTCCGGAGACGCCATGGAAGAAGCGTAGTCCCGCTCAGCGGCACGACGACAGCGCACAAGGAGTTGCATCTGTGCGTATCGCGATATATCGTGATACGTATCGTCTAGAATAGGAGAAATAATGCGACACAGAGATCGACGACCAGATGAGAAGTTCGAGCGCCGTCGAGGAGGCGGTTGGGATGGCGAACCAGGCGGGAGAACTGGTCCCAGCGGCGAGCCGGCTGGCGACACCGCCCATAGTGAGGGGCATCACCGGCCGCCAGGTCACCGCGACCGCGAGAGGCGTGGAGGCCGGCGAGGTCCGGGTGGTGGCCGCGGCCGCGGGCGTGCGCAGCGAGGAGACGTTCGGACAGCGATCTTGCTCGTGGTAGCCGACCAGCCCATGCACGGCTACCAGATCATGCAGGCCATGAGCGACCGCACCGGAGGTGCATGGCGCCCGAGCCCGGGTGCGGTGTACCCGACAATCGCGCAGCTCGAGGACGAGGGCCTGGTGACCACCCAGGAGGAGGGAGGTCGCCGACTGGTGACCCTCACGTCCGAGGGGCGTACCTACATCGATGAGCGGAGTGCTCGACTGGGTGACCCGTTCGCGGACTTTGCCGGCGGGGTCAGCGGCCCCGACCTCAGAGATCCGCTGCAGCAGCTGCACGCTGCCGTCCGCCAGATCGCCAGCAGCGGAAGCGCCGCGCAGATCGAGGCGGCGGCGCAGGTCCTGGGCCGAGCCCGGCGCTCGCTGTACTTGATCTTGGCGGGAGAGGCGGACGACCCGGGCGAGTGAGCAGGGCACGGGCCCGCGATTTCCACAGTGCTCTCACAGCTGGTTCAAAACCACCCGCTAGCCGCAGCTTCAACGATGATCACGAGGAACGCGTATTTGCCGAAACCCGGCCACCGCCGGGTCCATTCAAGACCTGCTGAGCAGGCACATCTACCAACGAAAGGTTGACCGATGACCCCACTGGTGCCCCTCCACCCAGGCCCCCACGGATGGGAGGACAACTCGTTCTCCGTGCTGCCGTTCTTCGGCGGCTTCCTGGTGCTCCTGCTCCTGGGTCTCACTGCGCTCTACCTGTGGCGTCAGGGAACGCTGCCGAAACTCATGAGCCGCCGATCGCCGGAGGACGACGCCAAGCGCATCCTCGCTGAACGCTTCGCCCGCGGCGATATCAGCCCTGATGAATTCATGGAGCGGTCGAGCATCCTCAACTGGACTCCTGGCAACGATTCGTTGCCGCCCCGACCTCGGAATAAGGGCCGCTGAGCCACTGCCCGTTGTGAGAGCTCTCGACTAGCCGTTCGGTCGGCCTTTTAGACGCTTTGGGCCTGCTGGACGTGGGGCCTGGACTCCCACAGCGCCCACTCGCCGCTGACGCGCCCGGCGGTCTGAAGCAGCAGCGGCAGGTACGCGTGCAGCAGATGCTCGGTCGAGGTCTCGGCGGCATGGACCGTGACGTTCATGGCAGCGCGGACCGTGCCGGAGCTGTCACGGACCGGGGCTGCGATGGAACGTACGCCAGGGGCGAGCTCCTCATCGGCGAGCGCCCAGCCCTGCGCTCGAACCCGAATGAGCTCTCGCCTGAACTCGGCTGCCGGCGGCTCCGAAACCGCCGGCAGCCCGGAGCGACTCGGCTCGGCGAGTGCGGCGGTGGCCTCGGCCTCGGGCAAGGCGGCGAGTAGGACCTTGCCCTGTGACGTGCGCGCGGCAGGAAACCGCGTACCGATCTCGACTCGCAGTGCGATGATCTTCGGCACGGAGACGCGGGCGACGTAGACGATGTCGGAGCCGTCGAGCTGAGCCATTGATGACGACTCGCCGGTCCGGGCGACGAGCGCTTCCAGATGCGGCCGTGCGATCTCCCACAGCCCGAGCGATGAGGTGTACGCGATGCCCAGGCTCAACACCTTCGGGGTCAGCGCGTACATATTGCCCGATATCCGAACGTAGCCGAGCTCGGCCAGCGTCAGCAGGAGCCGTCGTGCGGTCGGCCGCGCCAGCCCAGCGGCCAGGGCGACCTCGCTCAGCGTCATCGCGGGGCGGTTGGCATCGAAGCACGCCAAGATGTCGAGGCCCCGTGCAAGTGCCTCGACGAAATCAGGCCCCGTTCCTCTTCCGGCCATATTCCCACCTTCCAGCCGAGACGGTGGCTGACATGCACCTCCCCCGACCGCTAGCCGCGCCTCAGCCCGAGGCTGGCTCGCCGAAGATGGACTCGCGCGCTTCCCGCGTTGCGGCCGATCGGTACTCGGTGTAGGTGTACGGGTTGTCCAGCACCTTGTCATCCGCCGGCATCTCCGGATGCATTCCTGCGTGCCATTCCTCCTCCCCCAGCGACGAACGGAGGTAGTCGATTGTCGCGTCGATAGCTTTGCGCGCCTTGGCCAAGTCGACCCCGACAAGCTGATGGTCGCGCTTGACGATCGCGCCGTCGATGATCACCGTGTCGACGTCGGCTCGCTGAGCCTGGAATGCCACGTGCCCGTACGGATTCAGCAAGGGGAAGGACACCGGCGAGGCATCGTTCTTGATCAAGATCAGGTCGGCTTTCTGGCCCGGCGCCAGGCTGCCAAGGTCCTTCCTCTGCAGTGCCTGCGCACCGCCCCTGGTCGCCCATTCGACGACATGCTCGGCCCGCAGATGCGGAGAGGTGACCGTGTCGCCGGTGACGTGGGCCTCCAGGTGCTCCCGCGCCCGGTCCGCTCCCAGCGTGCTGCGCATGGCAGAGAACAGGTCCCCGCTCCACCACACACTCGTGTCCATCGAGATCGAGACCGGGATGTCATAACGGCGGACCTGCCAGGTCGGCGGGTAGCCCTGACCGGCGCTCTGCTCCGACTCGGTCGACACGGAGATCGAACCGCCGCTCGCGGCAATTCGCAGGTAGGAGTCCGCCTCCAGAGTGGCGGCGTGGACAAAGACCGTCTGAGGGGTG
>DATFOP010000281.1:0-2788 GCA_035265505.1 Propionibacteriaceae bacterium
GCGGTAGTCGAGCGCCCTGCCGCACAGCGTGAGGAAGAGACTCTCCTCTATCGGCGTGAAGGCCGGAAGGGTGATATCCATCTATCCAATCCTTTCTCTGTGCTCAGAGACAGATAACGTAACGTTATGCACACGGATACAACGGATTAAGGCCGGCGCGTTTCGAAGGTCACCTCAGGGTATTGTTTTGTCGGCCCATCGAACCGTGTTGCTGGCTGGCTCTTCAGGTGACGGTCGAAGAACGCCAGCGAGTAGGCGTTGATGATGCTGTTCGCCCGCTGTGCATCGATCGGCCCGGCGACACCCACCAAGCGCCAGAGCGGCGACCAGGACGGCATGTCGATATAGTTAATATGGAACATCCCGGGCACCTCCACGAAGTAACCATCTCCCGGCAGGCTCTCGAACACCGCCCGATTGCTGCTCAGTTCTGCGTGGATCTCTGCCTCTGGCCAACCGCCCGCTATGCGTCTTTCGAGCCGCATGGCGTCGGCATCCCGGGTGATCCACATGGCTGGCTGCTGCAATCCGGACCGGACCACGTCGGTACTCATGGGGGCATCCAAATACAGGCAGGCCCGCAAGCGGGTCTCCAGCCGGCAAGCTTCGCTGCCGACGAGGCCACCCAGCGAGTGCCCGAAGGTGCCGACACGCTGCAGGTCCAGCCGCCCACTCAGGATGCCTTTTGGATCAGCCTGATTCAGGACGGCGAGCCGATCCAGTGCGAAGCTAACGTCTTGCGCGAGATACGGGATGATGCCCTCCTGGAACGTCCTGCCGTTCAGCGTCGGCGCCCTTTCGGCCGGGAGGAAGCTCTGGCGGGCCAGAGGTTTCGTCCGTTCCACCGGCAGCCCCTCCGCCTGGCGTCCGTCCGGGAAAACCACGTCCGCCGCGGTGTACGGCTGATCGATGGCGACCACGACGTAGCCGTGGGAGACCAGCTCCTCAACCAGGAAGGTGTTCATCTGGCGAAAGGTCCCTAGCCCCTCCAGGTAGATCAGCACCGGGTAGCCGGGTTCATCGTCCGCCATGGGCGCCGCCATGGGCGCCGCCACGGGCGCGGACGGGATGGCGTTCGTGGTGACGTGTTTCAGGTTCCCTAAGAGGAATTCCGGCACATCGAATAGCCGAGCGAACGCCGACGTAACGACATCGGCATCTTGAATGTAGGGGGCGCGCGGCGATGATGGGTCTCCCTCAGCCGGGTACCAGATCTGCACCATCAGCTCACGGCGGTCATCCGGATCGGCGGTGAAGACCTCCGGACGATCAGCATCCACCCAGTGGTAGGTCAACGTGCCAATCTCGTATGGCCCGCTTGGATGTGGGAAGCGGAACACTGGGAGCATTATCGGCAGAACGACGGAGGCCGCCAGCCCAAGCACGCCCAGCCCGATGGCCAGGCCGACGGCAAGCCGGTTGGTCCATTTCTGTCCGGCGCTCCCGCCCGCCGGTCTGACGTACCGCAGAAGCCAGACCACAAAGAACAGCACGGCCAGCGCGTACGCCGGGACCATCTGCCAGCGCGGACCCTCCACAAGCACCTGCGCGACGGCTATCGGCAGCGCGATAGGCGCCAAATGACGCAGCCAGGGCACCGCGCGGAGCCGCGGGACCGCTAATACGAGGAATGCCAGCAGATTGGCAACTGACAACAGGATTTCAATGGGTCTCATCTCCTTGCCTCCTCAGTTGATGATGTAAGTGGCGTCATTTGGTTTGGCTTCCTCCTTCAAATTACATGGTTAAGGTAGGAGAAGCGGATGCACGCGCGGCGTACGACGTCTTGCGTCCTCTTAGCAACCAGGCAGCCGCACTTCCGGCCGACTGGAAGATGCTCGATGGCGCCGATAAGGAAGCCATCATCTTTCTACTGCTGAAAGAGGTCTTGCAGAGGATCAACGCCCACGGCATGGTGGTGCAAGTCTTGGTTACGGCCAGCGCCACCCCGCCAAGCAGCATCACTCCTAGCACCATGGTCCCCAGGATCAGTAGCGACCGTACTCTCACGAAGATACCCCTCCTCTCTAGTAGCGGAGCGGAGGAAGCAAAGGTTTGGCCCCCCGCCTCGTTAGCTAGCGAGGCTTACCCTAGCAGCCTCCTGCCGCGACCCGGTTAACACACGGTAAAGGTTCGGTTAAGGGACCGTAATAAAGATGCTACCCGCAGCTCTTCTGGGCCATGCCCGACGTGGTGGCTTGGCTGATGCTGGCGCAGCGCTGGGCGGCGCCGCGGGTGCGGCGCGCGTGTCCCAGCCGTGGCGCGCCGCACCACCGCTGGGACACGATCGGGTGCGGATAGCGGGTAATAGTTAACCCAAGTTGCCCGCTATCCTAATTAATATCCCGCATACAATCTTCTCTAGATCGGAAGGATATTCTGTTTGCTAGGATTACGGACAATTTGGGGCCAAGAACAGATTCAGCAAGGATTAGAATCTAACCTTTCAGGAGGAAGAAGCGTCGACGTGAGCGATGAACGGCATCCCCCGCTCGTCTTAGCACTAAATGCTGCCGCTGCCACCCTGGAGCAGGTGGGTGGAAAAGGCGCATCGTTGGCCCGTATGGCAGCGGCTGGCCTGCCGGTGCCCTCAGGTTTTTACCTCACCACGGCGGCCTATCGCCGCTTTGTGGCAGAGTATGGGCTGCAAGATGCGATTCTTGCGGCTGTCTCGGGTATCGCTGCCGATCAGCCAACGGCGCTCGACGAGGCATCCCGGCGGATAGGAAGCCTCTTCGCGCAGCACGCGATGCCGGACGACATCGCCGAGGCGATTCGCCGAGCATAT
>DATFOP010000282.1:0-4568 GCA_035265505.1 Propionibacteriaceae bacterium
GAGGTCGAAATCCGCTTCACGGAAGCCGCGCCGGCGCACGTCGAGGGAGAGCTCCTGGCACCGGCGCATACGTTCCGCGCCAGAGTCCTACCAGAGGCGCTGCAGGTTGTTGGGCCTTGACCATTAAGTGCCCCTAACAAATCCCATGTTCGTGTACGCTGCGGCCATGCCTATACCATTAGTAACCGATGAACTGTGGGCGGTCATCAAGCCGCTGTTGCCGAAGGAGTCGCCCAAATTGAAGGGCAGTAGGCCACACCTCGGTAACCGGGCGACACTCACCGGCATCCTTTTCGTGCTTAAGAGCGGCATCACCTGGTAGATGTTGCTTCAGGAGATGGAATGTGGCTCTGGCATGACTTGCTGGCGGCGGCTGAGGGAATGGCAGGCAGCGGGAGTGTGGGAGATGCTTCACAAGACGCTCTTGAACCGCCTAGGCGAAGCCGGCGGGATCGACTGGTCGAGGGCCTCGCTAGACTCGGCAAGCGTGGCGGTATCCCCTTAGCAGTGAGGCACACGGCGGCAAACGTCCACGACTCCCGCATGCTCGAAGCGATGCTCGTCGCCGTCTCTCCTATCCGTCGACCCCGAGGCCGTCCAGGTCGCCCACGCAAGCGCCCCGAGAAGCTACACGCCGACAAGGGCTAAGACTTCAGCCGCTGCCGAGTGGCGTTGTGTTAGCGGGGCATCATCCCACGCATCGGTCGGCGTGGTCTGGAGCGCCCACCGGGCGAGTCGGTAGCGCGAGGAGGCGGCGGCGGGCAGCATACGGGCGGGCCGGCGGGTGCGCTGGCTAAGGAACGCGCTGGCGCCAGCGCGGGAGCGGATGGACGAGGAGAGCTTCGAGCGGCTGGTGGCGGCGATGTGCCTTTGCGTCGGGATAGAATCGCTGGTGGTGCTGCGCGATGTGTGCGGCTTGGAAGCCGAGGAGGTTGCCCGGTGGGCAGCCTTCGCGCTTCTCCGGGCCAGTCTCAACGAGGGCGAAAGCGTCGACGGTGGATCCTCCAGGCGTAGCCAGGATACGTTCTAACCCGGTGTGGAGTTTTGTTAGGCACTCTACGACGGCTGTGTGCGGAGGAGCAGGTCAAGGACGCGTAACGCTGCCCGGTAGGGGTCAATGAGAAGGCGAGAGTAGGAGTATACTGACCCTAGATTGTAATGGATCTTATAAATATCCTGTGGCTATTCATAATCCTGGCGTCGCTGCAGCCGGCCCTCCAGCGACGTTTTCTGGAACTGGCGCGCAAGCGCGCCCTCGCCCGGCTCGCCTCCGAGCGGGGCTCGACGGTCGTGACGCTCATTCACCGCCAGGAGACGATGTCCTTCCTTGGCTTCCCGCTAGTCCGCTACATAAACATCGACGACGCCGAGGGAGTGCTGGGCGCCATCCGGACCACCCGTTCCGGCACACCAATAGACATCATCCTGCACACGCCGGGAGGGCTGGTCCTGGCGGCGAGCCAGATCGCTTCCGCGCTGGCCGAGCACGACGGGCCGGTCAGTGCCATCATCCCCCACTACGCCATGAGTGGTGGCACCCTTATCGCACTGGGCGCCGACGCGATAAACGTAGACCCCCACGCAGCTTTGGGTCCGGTGGACCCGCAACTAGGAGAGTACCCGGCGGCCTCCATTATAGTCGCGGCAGAACAAGCGAAGGAACCTGAGGACCGCACCCTGATCCTGGTCGACGTGGGCCGCAAGGCCATCTGGCAGGTGGAGCACTTCGTCCAAGAGCTCTTGGTGCGGCACATGCAGCCGGCCCAGGCGAGGGAGGTAGCCCGCATACTCGCCACGGGCACCTGGACCCACGACCACCCTTTGCAACCCCGAGAGCTCAGGGCGCTGGGGCTGCCGGTTGAGGTGGACGTCCCGGGGGGCGTGCACGAGCTGATGCGGCTCTACCCGCAGCCACAGGGGCGTCAGGCCTCCGTGGAGTACATACCCTCGCCACGTCAGCCCCGGGAGCTACCGGCGAGACGCCCCAAGAACTGACTTAATTTACGGGGTTGCTGGCAGCGGACCGTCCAGGGCGTACCAGCTTGTACAGGCCCGGTTGCACTAACAGCACTTCGCGGAGCCAAACCTTCTGCTCCCGCATTTTGTGAGGCACAACGTTATCACGAGCTTTCCGCAGATGGGATGCTGGACAGCACGAAATCTAGGGGTGAATATAGTAAGTATTGAACTACACTGAGTTCGATGTGGCTTGAAGTAGCTTCTATCCGGCACGAGACGATCAGACGCTGTGACCCGTTGGTCCGCGATCTCCTGCCGTGCCGCCAGCGGCAAGGTGTCGCGCAACCTATCGAGAATAACCGTAAGGTAGCTCCGTCGCAGGGCGTTGGTCCGCTCCACATCCGACGGACGCCGGAATCGTAGGGCTTGGCGGGGTTTGACCTGTACGAAGGTACATGTTGAAAACCGTACTCCCGTTTGGCGCGCAGGTTTCCTGTCCATGCGACCATACCCGATAGTGGCCCCAGCCCGTCGCGTGACGCTGCCAAGTTCTCGCGAGAAGTAGGAGCGGAATGAACGACGAACTACTGACGATGGTCGAGCGCGAGGTGGTCTTGCAGCCCATGGTTTCCGTGTCCGATCTCGCCAAGACCTACGATTCCGGCTTCCAGGCGCTCAAAAACATCAACCTGGACATCCGCCGTGGAGAGATTTTCGCCCTGCTGGGTCCAAACGGCGCCGGAAAGACGACGCTGATCAACATCATTTGCGGGATCGTCAACCCGACAGCGGGCGTCGTTCTGGCTGACGGTCACGACATCGTTACCGAATACCGGGCTGCTCGATCCATGATCGGCCTCGTCCCGCAAGAGCTCACGACCGACGCCTTCGAAACCGTCTGGGCCACCGTCACCTTTAGCCGAGGGCTGTTCGGCAAACCGGCGAACCCCGACTACATCGAGAAAGTGCTCAAAGACCTGTCGCTGTGGGACAAGAAGGACAGCAAGATCATGACGCTCTCCGGCGGCATGAAGCGCCGGGTTATGATCGCCAAGGCCCTGTCGCACGAGCCGCAGATCCTCTTTCTCGACGAGCCGACGGCGGGCGTCGATGTCGAATTGAGACGGGACATGTGGCAGATGGTGCGCTCGTTGCGCGCAACCGGCGTGACCATCATTCTGACCACCCATTACATCGTCGAGGCCGAAGAGATGGCCGATCGGATCGGGGTGATCAACAACGGCGAGATCATCCTGGTCGAAGACAAAGCCGAACTCATGCGCAAGCTCGGCAAGAAAGAACTGACGCTGCAATTGCACAGCAAGCTCGACGAGATTCCGAGCCAGCTTGCTGGCTATCGCCTGGATCTTGCGGCGGATGGTAGCGAATTGATCTACACGTACGACACGCAAACAGAGCGCACGGACATCACCGCTCTGCTCGCGGACCTCAACGGAGCGGGCATCGCGTTCAATGATCTCCAGACGAGACAGAGCTCGCTGGAAGAAATCTTTGTCAGCCTGGTGAAAGAAGGACAATGAACTTTCATGCGATCCGCGCGATCTATAAGTTCGAGATGGCGCGTACCGGGCGTACGTTGCTGCAGAGCATCGTCACGCCCGTCATCTCGACGTCCCTGTATTTTGTCGTCTTCGGCGCGGCTATCGGCTCACGCATCACCGGTATCGACGGGGTCAGCTACGGCGCCTTCATCGTGCCAGGCTTGATCATGCTGTCGCTGCTGACGCAGAGCATCTCCAACGCGTCGTTCGGCATCTTCTTCCCCAAGTTCACGGGCACGATCTACGAGCTCCTGTCGGCCCCCGTCTCCTACATCGAGGTCGTCATCAGCTACGTCGGCGCGGTCGCGACCAAGTCGATCATCCTGGGCTTGCTCATCCTGGCCACGTCGGGCCTGTTCGTGCCGATCGAGATCGCGCACCCGCTGTGGATGCTCGCGTTCCTCGTGCTCACTTCCGTGAGCTTCAGCCTCTTCGGGTTCGTCCTCGGCATCTGGGCCAAGGATATCGAGAAGCTACAACTCGTGCCCTTCCTCATCGTCACGCCCTTGATCTTCCTCGGCGGCAGTTTCTACTCCGTAGATATGTTGCCGCCGTTCTGGCAGACGGCCACTCTGTTCAATCCCGTCGTGTATTTGATCAGCGGCTTCCGCTGGAGTTTCTATGGGATCGCCGACGTGAGCGTCGGCGTGAGCCTGGCCATGACGGTCTGCTTCCTGGCCATATGCCTGGCGGCAGTGTGGTGGATTTTCAAAACAGGGTACCGCCTCAAAACGTAGTCTCTGTCGAGAGGTGACATGCTCTACCCGGATCGAGGGGTTCGGCGGTGTAACCGGACCAAAACTGCGCTATCTTCCACCGAGCCCCACTCTACGGTGGCGAGGCCTGAGAGAACGGCGTCCCGGGCCTCCGCCGGGCCGAAGGAGCAGACTTCAGGGCATTCTCTCGAGTTGGCGATTGACGACTATCCTGCGATTGCGGGTCTCGATGACGCCGTCGCGCTGGAACTCGCTCATCACCTTCGAGACGGCTTCGCGGGTGGACACGATCATGTTTGCCAAGTCTTGATGCGTCAGGCGCACCTTTAGA
>DATFOP010000283.1:0-11526 GCA_035265505.1 Propionibacteriaceae bacterium
TTCCGACCTGCAGATGCGTTTGCCGCCTTTGCTTTCGTTGGTGGCCTCCACCGCGATGCCGTGACCGTGGACGTGACCCAACATCGCGACCACCTTGCCGGGGACGTTGACCTTCCAGTTTCTGTGCGTGTCTGAGTACCCAGCCGGGATGTAGTACTGGGAGTCACCGCACTGGTCGATGTCCAGCCATACCGGCTTCACCCGCTTCACGCTTTCTGAGCTCGGCCGGTAGGTGTAAGTGACCTTCACATACACCGTCTTGCTGGAGCTCGTCGAGTGGTTCATCAAGTCCACCAGCAGATTCCACGAGTCAGTCGAGCGCAGTCGATATCCGTATCCGGCGGGAAACGCGATCTTCGTTCGTTCGTCACCCGAGGCGAAGAACCGCTCGCCTGCCAGACCGAGCCAAGTGCCCGTGCAGGTCGCGTCCAACCGCCACTGGCTAGCCCACACGGCGTGGTGCAGCATCGGTCCGGTTTCCATCGTTGCCCGCGATCCATCCGAATACACCAGATCCGGCGTGAACGAGGTGATGAAGCAATCGCTGCACGGGCGCGCCACTCCCAGCCGCAACTGGTTGTGGAGCGTGCCAGGATCGCTGCTGCTCATCGCAGCCGGGATGGTGAACGGCCCATAGCGGACTGATTTGGTATAGGTCGTTGCCGATGCAGGCGGGGTTGAGATGGCGAGGAACGACAGCGCCAACGCCATGACTGCCAACAGCCTCAATCTCCTCATGGGAACTCCAATCAGAATCTGATTCCTCAGGAGCACCATGACAGTCAGCTGCCGCGGTCGTCACGAGATGGCGATCTCGACAGGTCCCCGTTCCGGCTCCCCCGAGGGAGGTCACACGTCCGGCGGCCTTTACACCATCCCTCAGCTAAAGGCAAGTCAGGCCGATAGTCAAGAGGAGAAGCAAGTGGTTAGGGCATAGCCCAAAGCGGTTGCCGGGATTGCCGTCCAGCGGCAGTCTTCATTTAGAAGCCCACGCTGTCGGCGGAAAGGAACGGATGCGGCGATGACGTTCATGGGCGCGCAGCTGGTGCGGTCACTCGACGACGCCGGAGCGGAGGAAAGCGAGCAGTCGGGCAGCAAGGCCGCGACACTTGCGGAGCTGAAGCGGGCAGGATTCCGCGTACCCGAGGGATTTGTCGTCACTACAGAAGCACTGACCCAAGCTCTAGCTTCGGCCGGGCTGGGCGCCGCCGCTGGCTCCGAGGACGTGGAGGCGATGTCACTGCCCGCGGACCTGATTGCTGCGCTCTCTGCCGTGACCGAACAGCTGGGGTATGGACCGTTCGCTGTGCGGTCGAGCGGGGTGGACGAAGATCTTGCCTGCGCTTCGTACGCCGGCCAGTACGAGACCGTCTTGAATGTGGCCGCCGAGGACGTCCCGGCGGCGGTACGCCATTGCTTCGCCTCCGCGTTCAGTCACCGAGTGGAGGCATACCGCCAGGCCAAGGGCAGCGCAGGCCAGGCGGCGATGGCGGTTCTCATCCTGCCGATGGTGCAGGCCGACGCAGCCGGCGTCGCATTCAGCGCTGATCCGATCAGCGGCGATCGAGACACCGCGGTCGTCAATGCCGTCCGCGGCCTCGGCGAGCGCCTGGTCTCCGGGCAGGCGTCTCCCGACGAGTGGCTCGTACGTGGTGGCGAAGCGAGTTGCAGGGCAGCACCGGAGGGCGCTATCAACGCGGCGGAGGCGATCAGGGTGGCCGAACTCGCTCGGCGTGTGGAGCGTCACCGGGGGGCGCCGCAAGACATTGAGTGGGCGCTCGCCGGTAGCGACCTCGTCCTGCTACAGGCGCGGCCGATTACCAGCCTGCCTGAGCAGCCGGTCGAGCCGGTCCCGGTGCCGGTAGAGCTGCCGCCGGGCTTCTGGGAGCGCGAGGCAAGTCACGCGCCAAAGCCGTGGACGCCGATGAGCCTTTCGGTTGCCGCGGGCGAGCCTAGGAACAAAGCCATCCGGCGTATGTTCGGCGAGTTTGGGTTATTGGCCGACACCCTTGAGTTCGCCCAGATCGGCGGCTGGGACTACAGCCGCTTGGTTCCGCTCGGCGGTAAGGACCGGCCTACGCCGCCCGCATTTCTGATGCCACTCCTGGTCCGGCTCGTGCCGACCATGCGTCGCCGGGTCGCCGATGCGGTGGCGGCGATTCGCTCGGACAAGCCCGGCCGTCTCGTGGAGCAGTGGTACGACGAATGGCATCCTGAACTGAATGCTCGGATAGCCGAGCTGCGTGAGGTGGATCTCGAGGCCCTTGACGATCCGGCGCTGGATGCCGACACCGGCCGAGCAGCGGAGCTTCTGCGGTGGGGGACCGAAATTCACTTCACTTTGCACGCCGCGCTCGTGCCCATCCTCGCCGACCTTGCCTTCACCTGTCAGGAGCAGCTCCGCTGGTCCGATCAGGAGTTCCTCGTGCTGCTCGCGGGCTTGTCGTCTACCTCGACCCAACCCGCTCATCGGCTGGCGGAACTTGCCCGGCTGGCCGCTGAGCGACCGGCGGTATGCGCGCTGCTAGACCGCGTTGACAGTGGTACCGCAAAGCGGATGGCGACCGCCGACCCGGAATTCGCCGAGGCGTTCGCCGACTACCAACGCGACTTCTCCATCCGAGCGCTGCGATATGAAGTTGCCGATCCGTCGCTTGCCGAGACGCCGGAACTGACCTTGCGGCTGCTCGCCGACCAGCTCGCGCACCGATATGACCCGGCAGCAGACGCGGCCACGCTTACCGAGCATCGGGAGGTGGCGGTGGATCGGGCACGGTCTGCCTTGTCGCGCCACCCGACGGCGGAGCGTGAGCGCTTCGAACGAGCGCTGTCCCGAGCCGAGCGGGCCTACCCCGTACGCGAGGACAATGAGTTCTTCACCATCAGCGTCCCGATCGCGCTACTGCGATGTCGGTTGCTCGAACTTGGTCGGCGGCTGACGGCCCGCGAACAATTCACAGAGCCTGACGACGCCTTCTTTCTGACCCTGGATGAGGCGCGCGCCGCCTTTCGCGAGGGCGAAGATCGGCGCGAGTTGGTGACCCTGCGCCGGGGGGAGCGGGCTTTCATCGAGCAGCACCCCGGGCCTCCGACGTACGGCAAGCGGCCTGGCCCGCCGCCATCGTTGGACTCCTTGCCGGCCGAGCCAAGGTTCCTGATGAAGGCTCTGGTGTGGTACATCGACCGGGTTATGGAGGCCGCCTCCGCCAACCGCGAGCAGCGTGTGGACGGTGATCTGCTCGATGGGATCCCTGCCTCGCCCGGCCGCTACACCGGGCCAGTCCGGGTGATCATGGATGAATCCCGCTTCGACAGGCTCCGATCCGGCGATGTCATGGTGTGTCCGATCACCTCGCCCGTCTGGTCGGTCCTGTTTCCCAGCGTCGGAGCCCTGGTGACCGATACCGGCGGTGTCTTGTCACATCCGGCGATCATCGCCCGCGAATACCGGGTGCCGGCGGTGGTTGCCACCGGCAACGCCACAGCTCTGCTGCACGACGATCAGATGGTCACTGTTGACGGCACGGCCGGTCGGATCGAGGTCGGCGACAAGGATCGGGGTTAATCGTCCACCGACATCGGTGGACGATTAACCGCGATACGTTATGACTGGAGGCATCGAGTGCGAGCTGGCACCGGTGTCGGTCAACCACCTCCTAGCGTCCTGGCTCGGAGCAGGTGGTTTGATGCGGCGTTCAGCATCCGACCTAGCAAGGCGCTTGAAATCCCGGCCGAGCCTGGCACAAGATGCCTTCTGACCATGGAGGTGACATGGCGAGAAGCAAGGATGATCCGGCAGCCGTCGATGCATATCTAGCGGGATTGCCTGAGGGCAGCCGAAGCGCTCTCGAAGAGCTGCGGCAGATAATCCGATCCGCCGTTCCGGGCGTCCGGGAGCGAATCTCCTATGGCACCTCGGTGATCTTCGCTTTGAAGTACGACTTGGTCGGCTTTGTCGCGCAGCCCGATCATTTGTCGTTCTTCACAATGAGTCCAGAGCTTGCACGAGCCATGAAGAGCGAGATACCGCAGACTCATAAAGTCTCCGGAGCGACCATTCACTTCACACCCGACAACCCGCTGCCAAGGCCGCTTGTAGAAAAGATCCTCGCAGCGCGCGTGAGGGAGCAAGAGACGCGGGCAGCCATATAACAGGGAGCGGGCTCCGGATCGACCGCCCGGTTCCGCAGCCACAGCCAGGCCATGCCGGCCAGCGCGGCCAGGGTGAGCAGCGAGACGACCACGATCAGCGGTACCGGCACGTTGAGGTTGTCGCGGCCCACCTCCAACGTCAGCAGCGCCGCTGCTGAACAGCCGCGACGCTCAGCCCGGCTTGAACACCCCGATCCCCCCGACCGGCGTCACGTCGGCAAGGGGCTCGGCGGCGCCCGCAACCCGGTACTGCGGGAACAGGGCTTTCCTCCGCGTACGCCGGCGGGACCGGGGCGGCGGGGCGGCCAGGAGCACACCTCCGAGCACCGCCGCAACGGCTGAGAGGCGACGCACGGTCCAATCTTGTTCGACCGCACAATGCGAGCGGGCGCCTCTGAACGCGATTTCGATAAATGTTCCGCGCGCCTCTTGCGCCGATATACGCCCACCCGATAGAAAGCCTTCAGTCCGGTGCGCGAAATTGCCGTCCGCACCGATCGGGGTGGCGGTTTTGTTAGCACATTCTCCGGGGGCGGCGCGCGCACGCAGTCCCAATGGAGAGGCTGACTGTGCCGTCGAGGATGCGTAAGAAGACCCTGGGCCTGCTCGCCGCGGCGACCCCGCTCGCGCTGGTAATCGCCCCGCTTTCGCCGCCGGCGGCCGCTGCCCCGCCTCCGGTGGTCGACTCCGACCTGGCGCGCTCGCCCGAGCTGTCCGAGACCCGGCGCCTGGAGGACCGTCGCGTCGTGGTCACCGGCGATCGGGCCTGGGCGCTAGGCACCGCCGACGGGTACTACCCGGCGGCCGGCTTCCACACCCGCGGGGAGATGGGCGGCTTCTGGCTGCCCAATGTCAAGATGCTGGACGGCATGTGGTTCGGCATCAACGGCGACTGGATCGGCTCCGCGAACCGGACCACCTCCGGCTGGGGCTACGTACGGGCCGACCTGCCGACCACCAACGGCGTCCGGGCCAGCCGCACTGACTTCGTTCCTGACGGGGTGTCGGGCGTGCTGGTCGGGCTGAGCCTGCGGGCCAACCGGAACCGGACCGTCCAACTGCGGGCCGACGCCCACTCCGAGCTGTTGGGCTCCTACCCCTGGGGCGAGACCACCCCGTCCCAGACCGAGGTGAACCTGCCCGACAAGGCCACCACCGGCAATCGGCACATCCTGTTCCGCGACCGGGGCACGCCGCCGAACAGCAACGGTGAGTCCCACGACTGGTCAGCCGCCTTCGGCTCCAGGCTGAAGCCGACCGCCGCCGTGGTCGGTGAGGACTTCCGCGGGCCCCAGGACCCCGCGGTGATCTGCCCGGCATCCGGCCCCAACGCTCCGACCCAGCCGGAGCGCTGTGACGACACCGAGTACGGCGAGGGCGCGGGCGGACGGCTCACCTACGAGGTCCGGCTGCGTGCCGGCCAGGTGCGCACGGTCTGGTTTGCCGTCGGCGGCTCCGCCAGCAGCCCGACCGACGCCCGCGCGCAGCTGAAGAAGGCTCTGGCCGATCCGGAGGACGCGTTGGCCGACAAGATCGCGCAGCGGAAGCGGATCGACCGCCGCACCGTGGTCGACCTGCCCGGAAACCGGCTGGTGGAGGACAGCGTGCGCTGGTCCAAGCAAATGCTGGCAGCCTCCGAACAGCGGGTCGAGGACCTCGACCTGCGGTGGGTGGAGGCCGGAAAGCGGTACCCGGCGCCGGAGGGCACGCTCGAGCAGATGCGCTGGTTCGGCGCCGGGTGGCCGGACTACACCTGGCTGTTCGGTACCGACGGGGAGTACACCGCGTTCGCCGCGGTAGCGGCCGGACAGTTCGCCGTGATCAAGGACCACCTGCGGGCGCTTCGCGACGTGTCGAACATCATCAATCCCGACAGCGGCAAGATCGTGCACGAGGTCACCCCGGACGGAGCGGTGTACTTCGGAGCGGACGAGGATCCGGGGAACACCGACGAGTCTGCGAAGTACCCGTCCGCGGTGGCCCTGGTCTGGCGCTGGACCGGTGACCAGGCCTTCCTCCGTGACCTGTACCCGGCGAGCAAGAAGGCGATGGAGTTCGTCGCCGGTCTGGACGAGGACAACGACGGCTGGCCGGAGGGTCTCGGCAACGTCGAGCGCCCGGGCATGGGCGAGGAGAAGCTGGACAACGCCGTCTACACCATCCGCGGCTATGCCGACCTGGCCAACATGGCCCAGGCAATGGGCGACACTCCGACCCGCCGCTGGGCCGTAGGCAAAGCCCGCGCCCTGCTCGAGAAGTTCGAGGAGGACTGGTGGTACGGCGGCGACACCCGGTCGTACGCCGACTCGCTGGAGGAACCCGGCAACGAGAAGGTGTTCCAGCGGCACTGGATCGGCCTGACCCCGACCGATGCGGTGCTGCCGCGGATCCCCGGTCGGGCGGCGGGGCCGTTGGCCTCCCGCGCGCACGCCAACGCGACGCTGAACGAGCACGAGGAGTCGTGCTACACCGATACGTACGGACTGTTCCACACTGGCACCGGTCCGACGTCGGCCCCGGCCGGCAATCCCGGACCCAGCTGCGACTCGGTGGTCTCGGCGGTACCGAGCGAGCGCAACGTCTTCACGCTCAACTCGGCAATCGCCGCGGTCAGCGAGGGCAACTACGGCCGGCTGGGTGATGACCAGCAGCAGCACTACATCAACGGGAATGCCCAGTCGCAGCTCGATCCCGCTATCTGGGAGATGCCGGGGGCCATGCCGGAGATCGTCCCCAGCCCGGACTTCGGCGCCAACATCGACCGGTTGTTCACGGAGCGGTCGATGGTGCTGCAGGCCTGGGGGGCGTACGGGGTGCTCTGGCCCGTAGTGCACCAGTGGCTCGGCGTTTCCCCTGATCTCGGTCGCGGCCGGCTGGCCGTCGTGCCGCAGCTGCCGCCGGACCAGCGTGCGGCGTCGGCCCGGTGGATCCGGCTCGGCGACGATCTCAGCATCGACGTGTCGGCGAAGCGGCAGGGCAAGACCTACCTGACCGAGGTCCGGCGTCGCGGGGATGTGCGGCTGACGATCGGCGCGGTGGTGCCACGTGGGTCAGACATTCGGTCGGTGCGCCTGGACGGCGAGCGCGTCAAGGCCGACCTGGTGCGGACCGCCCGCGGGCTCGAGGTGCGGGTGTCGGCCGGTCGGGGCTCCGGAGTCTCGAAGCTGCGGGTCGCCCTCCGGTAGCAGCGGTGCCCGTGAGCCGGTCGAAGGCCTCGATCGACGGCTCAGGGCACTAGACGGGGTCGCGGTCGGGCTAGCTATGGGGTGGTCGAAGTCGCCGCGCACCCAGGCGGTCTAGCGGTCCTTCGACCGACGCACCCAGGCATCGCTTGCCACCCGGTCGCCGATGTTGTCGTACAGCGGATCGAAGTCGAGGACCAGCACCCGGGACGCGACCATCGCCACCGCCGCCGACAGCGGCAGCTGAGCTACGCATGAACGAGACCCAGTGCTTGTCGGGGGTGCCGGCCACGGTGTCGCCACTGAGCAGTAACGCCCGCGGTCGTCCGCCCCGGTGAAGTGGGCCACCGCGTTGCCCGGGCAGTGGCCGCGACCTGCCCTGGGACGACCACGACCGCTACGACTGCGAGGACTGGTCAAGCCCGACTTCGCTTCGCGTGTTTCGCAGCCGCCTAGCGACCCAAAAGATATGGTGCCCAGTGAGGCGCTGCTCGGGGGAGCACTCGCAGAGGGAGGGGAATCGTCATGCGCGGTCACATTTGGGGGCTCGGACATGTTGTGTTCCGGCTCGCTGCAGTGCTGTTCTCCGCCGTCGTGGCGCTCGGCTTGGTCGCACCCGCAGCCAGCGCCGTCCCGGAGAAGAGGCTTGACGATTACCTCGCTGCGCTGTGGACGACGGTGCTTGAGACACCGGATGCCCAAAACCCCTTCGGCAGCGGTGGGGCCGCGTTCGCGTGCCTTGACCTTGGCGGCACGGTCTCGCCGTTCGCGCCCGGCGGTGTCGAGTCGTGCACGGTAAAGCCCGGCACCAAGATCTTCGTCGCGGCATCCTCGTTCGAGTGCAGCACGTTCGAGGGGAATGGCACCACTGAAGCCGAGTTGCGGGATTGTGCGCGCGAGGCCGACGTGGACGTTGCTCCGTCGGTAACCGTCGATGGTGGAGCGGTACCGGTGGCCGAGGTGGAGACTGGACTACTGAACATCGTCCTTCCCGAGGACAACATCTTCGGTCAGCCGGCCGGTACGACAGGTCTGTCCGTCGGGCACGGCTGGGTCGTGCTGTTGCACCCGCTGACCCCAGGGACGCATACGGTGATTATTGACCTTGGCACGGACGTCATCACGACGAGCATCGTCGTTGAACCCGGCCATTAGTTACGACAGCTGACCCGCGGGCTCGCGGCAGACCAAAGCTTCGAGAAGTGGGTCAGGACTCTGCGGTCCGACCCGGCGAGGGCCCGCAAGACCGGGTCGATCAATGTGTTTACTGCGAGGGTGCCCGGCTGCCGCGGAGCGGCTGGTGAATGGCTCCCCCGAAGAGTCCGGAGATCGGCGCGCTTGAAGGCCGGTCACACCTCAGTTCTCAGCGAGAGCTCACGCTACTCTGCGAGCGGCTCCAGCCTGAGTAACCAGCCGGTGGAGCCGAGCGTAGGAACTGCGCGTGATCGACCTCCGGACCCGCCGTTGTGGCCGGAGGCAGCAGACCGGCTCAGTCGGCCAGGTCCATGAGCGTCGCTCGAATGGCGGCCGCGGTCGCGGGGTGAGGACGACCACAGCGATCGAGATCGTGAGCTGACGGCCGTCGCCCTCCAACAGCGTGGCCGCTATGCCGTTCTCCATCAGCAAGGTGACGCTTGAGCATCGAGTACGTCACCCCCGACACCCACCGGTGATCTGATCGAGTCGTCGCCTCAGTCGTCGGTCGTCAAACCCCTAGGCTGCATCTAAGCGGAGGTGGCCGAGATGACTGCGGAAGACGACGTTGATCAATTGATGGAGCAATTCACCATTGCGCAGGGTGAGCTACTGAGAGGAAATGCTGAATCCGCGTTCAGTTTGATGTCTCATCGGCAAGATGTCACCCTCGCTAACCCGTTGGGGCCCGTCGCATGTGGATGGGAGCAGGTTGTTGCGGTTTCTGATTTCGCCGCATCCCGAGTGCGAGATGGCGAGGTCGTTGACGTTGAGAACATATCGAAGTATGTAACCCCTGAACTTGCCTACGTTGTGAGAGTGGAGCGGGCCCAGGCCAAGGTCGGCGGGCAGCAGACCCTCAGCCCTATCGCTCTGCGGGTTACCATGATCATGCGCCCAGAAGACGGGATTTGGAAGGTCGTGCATCGCCATGCAGACCCGATCACAACGGCTCAGCCAGCCGAATCAATCATCCAGCAGTAGCCGACGTCGTGGACCCGTTACACCGCGGTGACCGTGGTGCCGGTCTGCCAAATGGAACGCCTGTCAGGCATGGCGCCCTCCATGATTTATCGATTGCTTGACAGGGGCTAACACGTATCACTGGCTGCCTCAAGGTGCTCTACTTGTTGTGACGGCTGCCGGCACGCCGGTTCGTCGCACGTTTGCTCGCATTCGGCCTCGCTGCTTGTGCGAGGTCGGCAGTGGCACGGTGAGGGCGATGGTTGAATCCGCCGCAGGATCAACGGGTCGGATCTTCATCAGCTACCGACGGGAGGAGACCGCCTACCCGGCCGGCTGGTTGTTCGACCGACTCGCAGATCACTTCGGCGCCGGTCAAATCTTCAAGGATGTCGACTCGATTGAGTTGGGCGACGACTTCGTGGAGATGATCACCAGGGCGGTGGGTTCCTGCGACGTACTGCTGGCGCTGATCGGTGATCAGTGGCTCACGGTCATTGATAAGCAGGGGCGGCGACGCCTTGATGACCCCAATGACTTCGTGCGCCTGGAGATCGAGGCCGCCTTGCAACGGAAGGTCCGCATCATTCCGATCCTGGTGGAGGGGGCGACTATGCCGCATGCCGACGAGCTGCCCGCTGCAATAGCTGGGCTGGCCCGCCGTCAGGCTCTCGAACTCAGCCCCAGCCGCTTTGAGTACGACACCAGCCGGCTCCTTAGCGTCCTCGCCTCGACGCTCGCCGACGTGCGGACTGCACAGGATGATGCGGCCGCGATATCTACCCCGCCAGCCAACATCCCGGATCAGCGGATCGACGCTCAGCAGTCGGGTCAACAGGCGGAGCAGGCGACACACCGCCGCGCGCCCAGCAGTACACCCGCCGCTCGTGCCACGCCAGTCGCGGATCGGCCATCGCCAGATCAGACCGAACCGGAGGATCGCGTCTCCAAAGGCCTATCCCGATCGGAAATCGTCGTGTTGGTCCTCGGCGGTGTTGTGATCGTAGCTCTGATTGTGAGCAGGCTGTTCTCGGAGCCGGCACAAACCGGCACAGATGCCACCACGCCCTCCTCACCGATTGGACAGGTCGTCTTCCAGGATGACTTCGCCAGTCGCACGAATGGCTGGGACGATGCCGGTACCACTCGCGCGGGGGGTCACTACACGAATGAGGCATACCGCTTGTTCGTCGAACCGACCGGAAAGGGTTCCACCGAGGCAAGTCCACCGCGGAGCGCTGGCAGCGTGTACCCGTCAGCTCCTTCCAACCTCAGAATCGAGGTCGACGCCAAGGCTTTCACCGTTCCCGATGGGACCGCTTATGGGGTTGCCTGTCGGGTGAGCCGGGACGAATCATCCGGATACCTGTTTATGGTGGCCAATGACTATGTCGTCATCAGTAAGTACGGCATTGATGGCAATTATACGCAGCTATCAGATGATACGGGTTTACCGCTTCCTTCCGGATTCAAGGTGAATGGCACCAACCGTTTGGAGGCCGACTGCAAGGGTGGCGAGGGAGACGAGGCTGTAGGGCTCGCGTTTCGCGTCAATGGCGAGGTGGCCGCCGAAGCGACCGATTCAAAAGATCCGCTGACTGCTGGCACTGTCGCTCTCGTGGCCGAAACCTACGAAGATGCCAAAGAAGCGGTGGAGGTGGAGTTCGACAACTTCGTCGTGCAAGCGTAGGTATCCGGCAGTGGCATCAGCGTTGTAGTCTCGGCCGCCACTCTGATCGTTGCAAGATACGTCCAGGTGTATTGTTGGTGTATGGGCCGCACCAACATCGAGTTAGATGACGCGCTCATCGCTGAGGTGATGCGGCGGTACGGCGTGGGGACTAAGCGGGAAGCGGTGGACTTGGCGTTGCGCCGGCTGGTTGGTCTGCCGCTGACACGGGAGTTCCTCCAAAGCCTCAAGGGTGTGGGCTGGGGCGGTGAGCTGGAGGAGCTCCGGTCCGCTGAGTCGCCACGAATCTCGTGATATTGGTCGACACGTCGGCTTGGGTTGACTATCTGCGCGATCGGAGAACGG
>DATFOP010000284.1:0-6283 GCA_035265505.1 Propionibacteriaceae bacterium
GACGCTTCGGCGGCCATGCGGACGTTCTGCAGGTTGGTCAGGTGATCGTCGTAGCCGCCGTGGCTCATGTTGAGTCGCGCGACGTCCATGCCAGCCGCCACTAGCTCCTTGAGACGATCTGGCGCTGAAGACGCGGGCCCCAGGGTGCAGACGATTTTGGCTCTTCGCACGGTTCAGACCCTAGCGGACACCAGCCGGCCCGGTCGCCCCGCTGATCAGGTCGTTCGGACGATGTCCAGGGCGTGCCGCAAGTCGTCCGGATAGGGCGAGGAGAAGGCGAGCGGCTCGCTTGTCACGGGGTGGAGGAAGCCGAGCCGTACGGCGTGCAGCCACTGCCGCTGCAGCCCCAGTTTGGCTGCCAACGTCGGATCTGCACCGTAGGTCAGGTCACCGGCGCACGGGTGCTTCAGCGCGGCCAGATGGACCCGAATCTGGTGGGTTCGTCCGGTTTCCAAACTCAGTTCCAGCAGCGTGGTGCCGACGAACGCCTCGAGGGTGTCGTAGTGCGTGATGCTCGGCCGGCCGTTCGCCATCACGGCCATCTTGTAGTCTGCGCCCGGATGCCGCCCGATGGGTGCCTCGATCGTGCCGGCAAAGGGATCCGGGTGGCCTTGCACCAACGCGTGATACGTCTTGTCCACCGCCCTGGAGCGGAACGCCCGTTTCAAGATGGTGTACGCAATCTCGCTCTTGGCCACCACCATCAGACCGGATGTGCCGACATCGAGTCGCTGCACGATGCCTTGCCGCTCCGGCACGCCTGAGGTGGATATCCGGAAGCCCCCTCCGGCCAGGTGGCCCAGCACCGACGGTCCGTCCCAGCCCAGGCTGGGATGCGCGGCCACGCCGACCGGTTTGTCGACCACGACGATGTGGTCGTCGTCGAAGATGATGTCGACGCCCTCGACCGTCTGCGGCACGATCGTCAGATCCTCGGCTGTGTCCGGCAGGCGGACCTCGAGCATCGCGCCAGTGTGGACGCGGTCTGACTTGCCGACCGGGCGAGCGTCCATCAGGACCTGGCCGGCCTCGATCAGGTCGGTGATCCTGGTTCTGGAGAGGCCCAGCAGCCGAGCCACGGCGACATCGACCCGGTCCCCCTCAAGACCCTCAGGAACCAGAAGGACACGGTTGTCGCCCACTCAGGTTCCACCCTTCGCCCGCTGCTTCGCCGGTGGGCGGGCCTCACGTTCACCGTTGAGACCGACACCCTTGATCACCGACCAGTAGATGATCAATGCTGCGGACGTGGTGATGCACATGTCAGCCACGTTGAAGATCGCGAAGTAGGGCAGCTGGAGGAAGTCGACCACATGCCCACGCAACACCGCGGGACGGCGGAAAATACGGTCCACCAGATTGCCTGCCACGCCTGCACACAGCAGCCCGAGAGCGACCGCCCACCCTCTATGCCGCAACCGGGGAACCAGACGGATGATAACGAACGCCAGCACGACGATCGCTGCCACCGCGAAGACGTAGGTGAACCGCTGACCCTGGCTGAAAGCGGCTCCGGGGTTGCGAAGCAGCCGCAGAGTGAGCAGGCCGCCCAGGAGCCGGACCGGAGACTCCGGATCGAGGCGCGCGACGACGACGGACTTCGTGATCACGTCGGCGGCCAGGCCAGTCACCATGACCGCGCCAAACAGCAACCGCAACCGGCTCCGGCTCTGCTGCGCCGTGGCTAGGTCGGCTATCGGCGTTCCTCGCGCTGCTTGCACGCGACGCACAAGGTGGCACGCGGGAAGGCCTGCAGGCGACCCTTACCGATGGGCTGACCGCAGTTGTCGCAACTGCCGTACGTGCCGAGCTCGATATGTCGCAGTGCCAGTCGGGACTGGTCCAGCATCTCGCGGGCATTGTTGGCCAGCGACATCTCCGCGTCGCGTTCGAAATTGGCCGAGCCGACATCGGCGGGATCGCGCCCGGCGCCCTCGCTGCCGTCGCGGAGCAGGCCGACGAGTTCTGCAGTGGAGATTTCAATCTGGCTCTCGAACCTGGCGATGTCTTCCTCGAGCACCTTGCGGACCTCGTTCAGCTCTGCCTTGGTCCAGGGACTCTCGCCTGATCGCACCGGAAGTGACTTCGCGTTGACCGGCTTGGCGTCATGTACCGGGTGCTCCGAGTCGATCGGTTCCACCGCATGCAAGGACGGCGCCTTCTTCGTCCCCGCTCCCGGTACGGAACTATCAGCGGACGTCGCCTTGGCGCTAGTCATCAATATTCCCCTCTGGGATAGAAGTGACGCAGAGACTAGGCGTCAATCGCCTGTACTTCAACGATGCGCGCTGAGTTTCTCTCCGATTTCGGCACTGCGCCTGACACGCGAAGGGCCCGCCAGTGGCGGGCCCCGATGCGATTGTCATTAGTTGTTCTCAACTAACGTTGATCTCCGAGGAGAGCATCAAGTCGAGGAGTGTCGCTGCTCTGGGCACCACCACCGGCCATAGTCGGCGTTTCATCCCGGTCGCCGCCTTCGCGCGGTGAGGCGCCGTTCTTGCGCTGATTGCTCTGGTCAACAGCGCCGAGGCGGACGACCTCAGGCGCGTCCTGTGGCTCAGCACGGCCGGACTCCAACGCTTCCATCTGGCTGCGCAAATGGTTGCTCAGGTTTCGGCGGTAGGCCGCCTCGAAGTTGCGAAGCGCGGCAACGGACTTCGTCAGTTCATCCCGCTGCCGTTGCAGGTCACCGAACATATCGCTGCGGCGGGACTCGATGTCCTTGTCCAGCTTCTCGGCCCTACTGAGGGCATCAGCCTGCATCCGCTCGGCGTTGACGCGCGCCTCGGATTCGACCCGCTCCGCTCGGGTACGGGCGTCGGTGGTCACCTGATGAGCGATGCGGTTCGCTTCCTCACGAATCCGATTCGCATCTTCGGTGGCCTCACTGACCAGACGCTCAGCCTGTTCGGTGGACATCTCTACCAGGCGGACCACGGCAGAGCTGGCATCTTTGCTTGTCGTCACCACGATCGGGCCGCCGCTGGCCTGCGGTGCCGCAGCGGCAGCTGGTGCGGGACGCGGCTGCTGAATCGGGGCCGGCCGGGCCGGAGTCGCAGCTGCCGGGGGCGGCGGAGCGGACTTCAGCGACTCCACCTGCTTCTTCAGGTTTTGGTTCTCCTCGAAGAGCTGAGCGAACGTCTCCTCGACTTCATCGACGAACTCGTCGACCTCCAGCACCTCGTAGCCAGACTTGCGGGCCATGCGGAACCGCTTGTTGCGCACATCGTCCAGCGAGAGCGTCATTGTTCACCTCGGGAAGGAGTCCATTGGAATCGCAGGAGGCCGCGCCGGGCGTCCATCGCACTACCGTACCTAATTTGCTCGGCAAGTACACCTCGACGGGGCAACAGCCGAAAGCCACTGTGATGACCGCGTTCAGCCAAAGAAAATCCGGGCGTTGACCTGTCGAAGGATCAGAACGATGATCGTCAGCCCGATGAATGCGAGATCGAGCATCATGTTGCCGATCCGGACTGGACGCAGCACCTTTCGGAGCAGCCGCAGCGGCGGATCGGTGACCGAGTAGATGATCTCGGCCACGACGAGCATCGGTCCGCGCGGTTCCCAGTCGCGGACCAGCACCGGGACCCAGGAAAGGATCATGCGCGCGAACAAGAGAAGGAGGAACACCCACAGCACCCAGTCGATGATGCTGCCAACGATGAACATTCCCAGCGGTCCCGTCTGATGGTTGCGGAAGATCGGTCACCGACTAGCGTAGGCGACTCGACGCAACGTTCAGGCTGGTAGCGACGCCGCGGGCACCTGCCCAGCTCGACGATCCACGCTCAGCTCTGGTTGAAGAAGCCGCCGGCGATCCGCTCCTTGTCTTCAGCGGCAACCTTCACATTCTCAGGCGACAGCAGGAAGACCTTGCTCGTCACCCGCTCAATCGCGCCCCGGAGACCAAAGATCAATCCAGCCGAGAAATCGACCAGCCGCTTGGCGTCGACGTCCTCCATTTCCGTAAGATTCATGATGACCGGCACTCCATCACGGAAGTGCTCACCGATCGTACGGGCGTCGTTGTAGGTACGCGGATGAACTGTGACGATTCGGGACACGTCTGCCGTCCGAGGCTCGGGTGCGGGTGAAGCGGAAGCAGGTGGCCGCCTGGTCTCCAGCGGAGTGACGCTGGCCGGCTGCCGCAGTGGCGACCCGACGAACTCTTCGCGGCTGAGACCGTCGGTAAGCTCAGCAGCCTCATCGGGCTCGTCGTAGTCGGCGTACCGGTCGTCGGTCACGAGACCGAGCCACGCCGCCGCTCGCTTCAGTTTCTCCGCCATCGCTCAGCCTTCGTCGTCGATTCCGCGTCCTGCGCTGACACTACCGTTCAGGTGGCCTGCAACTTGATCACTCAGCGATCGACACGCGGAGCATTGAGCCGCTACTTGAGGAAGTCGGGAACGTCCAAGTCGTCGTCACTCGGGCTCGCCGCGGGCGACCGGAACGGCGTGGGCGCAGGCGGTTCCATATGGGAGTGGCCGTTCCCAGCATCGTGGGTCGGCGTGCCCCCGAGACCACCCGCGGGACCAGCGGGCTGATTGCCGGGCACGGCGGCCACCGACACCGGCTGACGTTCGCCATTGACAACCGGCGCAGCAATCCCTGCTCCCTCAGTGCCACCAGGACTGCGCTGGAGCGTTGTCCGGATATCTGCCTGTCGGCTGATTCCCGGCAGCCGGCGAGGCGGTTGCCCGCCCTCGAAACCGGCCGCAATCACGGTGACCCGGACCTCGTCACCCAACGCGTCGTCGATGACCGTGCCGAAGATGATGTTGGCGTCTTCGTGGGCGGCGCTCTGAATCAGGTTGGCCGCCGCCGAAACCTCGAACAGGCCGAGATCAGAGCCGCCCGCGATGGACAGCAGGACACCGTGAGCTCCGTCGATGCTGGCTTCTAGCAGGGGCGATGAGACGGCCATCTCGGCCGCAGCCCGGGCTCGGTCCTCGCCGCGCGCTGACCCGATGCCCATCAGGGCCGAGCCCGCGTTGGACATGACCGCCTTGACATCGGCAAAGTCCAGGTTGATCAGGCCCGGCGTCGTGATCAGGTCAGTGATTCCCGAGACGCCCTGCATCAGCACCTGGTCTGCTTGCTTGAATGCGTCGAGGATTGCGATCTGATGGTCGATCATCTGGAGCAGCTTGTCGTTGGGAATGACGATCAGGGTGTCGACTTCCTCGCGGAGCGTCGTGATGCCCTGGTCAGCTTGCGTGGAGCGGCGCTTGCCCTCGAAAGAGAACGGCCGGGTCACCACGCCGATCGTCAGTGCACCCAGCGCACGGGCGACACGGGCAACGACGGGCGCGCCGCCAGTGCCGGTACCGCCCCCCTCGCCCGCGGTGACGAACACCATGTCTGCCCCTTTGAGGGCGTCCTCGATGTCTTGGGCATGGTCCTCGGCGGCCTGCCGACCCTTGTCCGGGTCGGCTCCGGCACCGAGGCCGCGGGTCAGGTCGCGACCGATGTCGAGCTTGACGTCAGCGTCGCTCATCAATAGGGCCTGGGCGTCGGTGTTCACCGCGATGAACTCAACGCCGCGTAGCCCCGCTTCGATCATGCGGTTGACCGCGTTGACGCCGCCGCCGCCAACCCCCACAACCTTGATGATCGCCAGATAGTTCTGTGATGCAGAGACCACGATTCCGCCTCTTCCTTCCGGTCTGGGTACGCGTGCGAAGTCTCAACCTCTAGTTCACAAAAGGGGCTTATGGAGACTGCGACCCCGCGGCGTTGTCGTCACGTTATGAGATGCCTCCAGCGCAAGTGGACAGTCTCGAAAAGGACACGCCAAATCCGCCGCAAAAGCCATATTCTCTGCAGGTCAGGCTGACCTTGAGATCAACGGATCGCCGGATTGTGCGGCGACGAGACATCAATGGTTGACGGTTCTCCTTTGAGAAGAGCCAGCACGATGTCGGCCTTGAGGGCAGAGTCAGCGGCCGTTCCCCAGTTGACCCGAACGCCATCGCTGAGCACGACAGTGACTGCCGACCGCGATGTGGCCATCAGCCGCTCCACCCGGCCTCGCAGGGCAGCAGGCATTGCGGTCGCGATGGCGCCTACCTCCACCAGCACCGCAACATTGCTCGGGTCGACATCGGCCAGGAGCACCCCGCTGGGCAGGCTCGGTTGCGATTCGAAAGCGACGCCGTGGGAGTCGATCAAAACGAACGCTTCCGGCTGCCGCACTCCGAGCACTGGGCGCCGCTCCTCGACGGCGATGCGAATGGTGTTCGGCCACCGGCGACTCACCTCGGTCGACTCGATCTGAGGC
>DATFOP010000285.1:0-4219 GCA_035265505.1 Propionibacteriaceae bacterium
GCTGAGCCGGACACTTGTCTGGTCACGCCCGAAGGTAGAGAAGGACGGCCAAAACTCGGCGAGACTCCTGTCGGGTGGACGGAATGCCCAGCTTGTCGAAGACGCTCGACACATACTTCTCCGCGGCACGCAGGGTGATCATCAGCCGGTCGGCGATTCCCTGGTTTGACGTGCCCGATGCCATCAACTCGAGCACGTCACGCTCCCGCGGCGTCAGACGAGCCAGTGGGTCGTCGCTGCGCCGGCGCCGCAGCAGAGTGGACACGATCGTCGGATCGATCGCCGACCCGCCCCGGGCTACCCGCCGTACCGACTCAACGAAGTCGGCGACCTCGCTGATCCGATCTTTCAGTAGATAGCCGACACCTTCGGCCGACTCCGCGAGAAGCTGCATGGCCAACCCCAACTCGACGTATTGCGACAGCACGAGTACGGCGACGCCAGGATGGCGCTCCCGGATGTGCAGGGCCGCCCGCATGCCTTCGTCGGTGTGGGTCGGTGGCAAACGGATGTCCACGATCGCGATGTCCGGTGGCAGGCTCCGTACCCGCATCAGTAAGTCGTCCGCATTGTCGTACGCGGCCACGACGTCGAGTCCCGCGCCGCGCAGGATGCCGGTCAGGCCCTCCCGAAGCAAGACACTGTCCTCCGCGATCGCCACGGCAAGTGGTGCTACGGACATGGAAGCTCCGCGTGGATGACCGTCCCACGGTCCTCTGCTGGTGTCGAGATGCGCAGCTCGCCGCCGAGCGCTTCTACTCGATCAGCGAGGCCGCGCAGGCCCGAACCATTCGCCGGATCGGCGCCTCCGACACCGTCATCGCTGATGTCGAGCACGATGCCTCGGCCGCTGCTACTAAGCCGAACGCTGGCTGATGTCGCCTGGGCGTGCTTGCCGATGTTGGTCAGCGCCTCGCTGACCACGTAGTAGGCCGCCACCTCCGTCGGCTCGGGCAGTCGTTCGTCAAGCTCGACGGTCAGGCGCACCGGGACAGGTGCTCGAGCCGCCAGCGATTCCAGCGCAATACCCAGGCCATGACTCGAGAGGACCGCGGGATAGATGCCCCTGGCCACATCCCTCAGCTCCTCCAGCGAAGCCGACACCTCGGTCCTGGCTCGAGCCAGCCGGTCCTTGAGCTCAGGATCGGCGGCCGCGCTCTGTCCGAGCAGACTTAGTTCAAGGGAGAGAGCAACGAGCCGCTGCTGCGCTCCATCGTGAAGGTTCCGTTCCAACCGCTGCCGTTCCTGCCGCCCGGCCTCGAGCACCCGGATTCGAGAACCCTTGAGCTCTTGGAGCCTCGCCCCTAGCTCAGCGCGCAGCCGGCCGTTCTCCAGGGCAATGCCCGCCGCCGCGGCGATGGCATCGAGAAGCTCGTGCTCGTCCTCGAGCAATCGGTCGAACACCATGGCCGCCATCGGCTCGTTGTCCCGATGGATCACGCGTACGGCGCGCCGCTCGTCAGCTTCGGGCAAAGCCATCGGTTGGCCGTTCTGATCAGCCCAGCTTCGAGACTTCGGCAACCAGTACGCCAGCCGCAGCGACGGGTCGCGAAGCACGCGAGCCAGCGGTTCCTGTGGGTCCGCTGTCGGGTTGCGCCGCAGCTCCACCAGCAGGTTTGCCACCTCGCCCCGCGCGAGCCGCGCATCGAGTAAGGCGAACAAGAAGGCAATGGGTGCAAGTCCGAGGGATGCGAAGGTCACCAGGCGGATCGTCTCGGCGGCGGGCCACGCGCCAAGTCCGGCAGCGTACAAGATCGCCAACATCACCAAGGCCAACCCGAAAGCGTCGACTACCAGTGCGGCCGGCCGACGGTGGGACTGCCCGGCGCGTCGCTGGCGCAGGTAGAGCAGGACCGCCCCTGCCAACAGGAAGACGCAGACCAAAACGAGTTGGACCTGCTCGACCACGTTGCCGATCTCCGGTTGATCAATGACGACAAAGACGCTGTCCGGATTCACGCCGAAGATCACCTTCAGGAGCTGAAGGCCCAACACGGTGACGTAACAGGCGACCACGACGACCTGCTCCGGCCTGGCTGTGAGCCGGCCCGTTGGAAACGCCAGGAAGACATGGAGGAACAGTGCCGCCGGCAGCATGTCGAAGAGATGCCCCACGCTGTACACCAGCGGTTGGTCAGACCACTGCAGTGGGGTGATCGCCATTCCGAAACCCGTCGCGACCATGAGTGGGCCTAAGCGGCTGGCCGGCCGCCGCCACCAGGCCAACATCCCGCTCACCACATATGGGATGACGATCCATCCGATCAGGAACGCACGCAGACCGGGCAGATCCAGCTGCTCGCTGGCCAGGGCGAGAATGAGTGAGCCAACGACGACGGCGGTGCTCGCAACGGCGATTGCCCAGAGCATCCACGCACGCGGCGCTCTCGTCGAGTCAGGGCCTGCGGGCCCGGCGCTGGTGGGGGACGGCGTGACAAGATTCGTGATTTGGCGACCTCCCTCCACGCGCAGCACGGGCCCAATAGGTCCAGTATTCGCGTGTTCCGCGCCAAGGGACAGACCAGAAAACCGCCCTATTGATTGACGAGTACGCCCACTCGTGGTCGCGACCCAACGCCGGAAAAAGTGAGGGATAACCAATCACATCTACCGAGAGAGGGTTCGAGATGAATTTCGTGAAGCGCCATCGAGTGCTCTGCTTTTTCGTTCTCGCTTATGCACTGGCGTGGGGAGGCATTCCTTGGAACAGTTTTGCTGCACCCGGCGCATTGATAGCCGCCATCGTCATCGTTTCGCTGACCGAGGGACTGGCCGGTCTCCGCCAGATGGGTTCCCGCCTGATCCGTTGGCGGGTGAGCTGGGTCTGGTACGCGCTCGCCGTCGCAGTGCCGCTCCTGGTTCACGCCACCTCGATTGCCGGCAATGTGGCCCTTGGCGCGCCAGTGCCGTCGCTGAGCCTGCTGAACCCCTGGTATGGACTGCCGCTGGCCATTGGACTGCACATGATCAACCCGAGCGGCGGACCCCTGATGGAGGAACCGAGTTTCCGCGGCTGGGCTCAGCCCGAGATGCAGCGTGGCCGCTCGCGACTGGCCGCGACCGCAATCATGGCCATCGCGATCGCCGGTTGGCATCTTCCGCTGTTCGTCATGCCGGAGTTCCAGGCCCATCCGATCGGCTTTGTTACCACCATGGCGGTCACGTTCTGGTACGCCTGGCTGTTCAACCATGCGGGCGGAAGCTCGCTGCTGACGCTGCTCGCCCACGCGACCGAAGGTGCCGTGGAAACGAACCAGCTGTGGTCGCAAGGTGCCGATTTGATCCGGCTCAACTACATCTACACCATCGTATGGTGCGTCGTCGTGCTGGTACTGCTGGTGGTCTCGCGGCGATTCTGGATCCATCGGTCCCCCGCGGCGGCTACGAGCGAGGAGACGATCGTCGACGCCATTCCCGTACGAGTCTGAGATGCCCAGGCGACAGCCGCGTCGGAGGCGTCGCCAATTGAATGCTCATGGGCTTGGTTCGCTGCCATTTGAAGCCGCGGCGGCTTGCTGCGCCTTCTCCACCCCCGGGTATTCCGCGCGGTCAACCGTTCGGATCAGGGCGTCCAGCCGAGCCACGCTCCACCGGCGCTCATGCCGCCGAACCAGATTCCGGCGGCAAGGAACGGCAGCGGCACTACCCACAACGGCTTGCGCCTTATCCAGATGCAGCCGAGCACGAACAACGCGAGCCATATTCCGATGAACACGCCGACCGCCCAGCCGGGGGCCATGAGCCCGGATGCGAGGAAGAACGGCGCCAGAGCGAGCATGGCGACCAGAGCCAGCCCAGCGGCCACGTACTTGGCAACGGTCCGCGCGTCTCGCTGCATAGCCGCATCGTTGCACGCCAGCCGCCAATTGGTGCCGATCCCGCTGATCGGCTACCCATGGGCTGCAGGTCGGCGAATTCCGAGGTCGGTCTAGCGGTGTCACTTATGCGGGGGATGTCGCCGAAGAAGTGACCCCAATGATGAGTCAGTAGAACTCGTCGGTATTGATGACGTTGCGCAGCGGCTGTCCATCGAGCATTCGGGTGGCGTTGTCGCAGAAGAGTTCGGCGATCCGCCGGTCCTCGTGCCTGCTGAGTGCCGCAGTGTGGGGGCTGATCAGCACGTTGGGCATCGACCACAGTGGGCTGTCACTGGGCAGCGGTTCGGTGGCGAAGACGTCCAGCGCCGCAAAGCCGACCTTGCCGGTGCGTAGCGCGTCGA
>DATFOP010000286.1:0-11703 GCA_035265505.1 Propionibacteriaceae bacterium
CCTGAGCCCGAGCGGCCCTTCGCCCATCTGGCGAACCGAAAGTCGACAAGCAGTCCCTGAAGCGCCACAAGCGAAGGGCCCTAGTACATGAGCGCGGTGAGACGGGCACGACTCACCGCGCTTACGACGCCCGCAGACGAACGCTCACTGGCACGTGCGGCACCAGCGACGCTTACCGTCTCGCCGCAGGCCGATGCTTAAAGAGCCGTCGCGAGGGCCATCAGGTGGGCGCTGGCGTCGACTATCTCTGCGAAGTTCTCAGTCAACTGGGCGCACCGCAGTGCACTGTCGAACCGCGCGTCGGCGTCGTCACCGGGCGCATCGACAATTGTCCACGCCGGCCCCTCGATGCCCACCACGTGCACGTCGGCGAATCCGGCCTCTGCCACCTCCTGCTGCAGCTGCGCGCCCGTATGGAAGAAGGCGTCGGTGAACCCGAGGGTGGGGTCGTGCACGCCGGTGGACAGCACTGGCACCAACTTAGCCGCGACGTCGGCGGTGAGGCCGCCGCTCTGCGCCCAGTCGAGGACCGCCATGAACCGTCCGATGGCCGCGGCTAGCAGGACCCCACCGGGCCGCAGGACTCGCCGCGCTTCGGCGAGCGCCGCGATCCGCTCAGCTCGACCCACAAGGTGGTAGAGCGGGCCGAGGAGGAGCACTGCGTCGACTGACGCGTCCGCCTGGGTGAGCCGTCGGGCGTCGCCGACTTCGGCGGTCACTAGCCCGTGCTCTGCTGCGGCTCGGACATGCTCCGGGACGACGTCGACGAGATGCACGCGGTAGCCCCGGCTCGCGAGCCAGGCCGCGTGTACGCCGGTGCCGCCGCCGACGTCGAGCACCACGGCTGGAGGCGATGGCAGCTGATGCTGCAGCAGCTGGCGCGTGCGAAGCAACTCGAGGCGGTTATGGCGAAACCGGAAAAGGCGCTGCCCCTCGTCCTGGCCCGCATAGTGCGCCAACAGGTCCTCACGCTCAGACACCATCAAATCGTCGACGAACCATGAACGGCGTCGCAACAGCGCTGTCGACGCAAATGCCTCCTCACCTCTGTGTGACAAGCCGGAGCCCAATGCGGGCCCGCCCGTAAGCGGACCGCTCAGCGGGACGCCCGCGCGTCCCGCAACGGAACGCTTCCGGAAGCTTGACGTCGGCTCCAGGACCGTAGCCTCGGCCTGGGCCCACGAGCACGGGCTCCTACGATAGCGGCGTACGCGATTCCGACCATGGGCCGCAGCGGGTGTCCGGTAGATGCGCCTCGAGGGGCCGCATTCCTAGCGCGGGTCGTGTCCGGGACGACGTCGCCCGGCGGCATTCGAGGAGGACGAGATGGCCACACTGGGTGAGGGAGAAACCGCACTCGACGAGGCCGCGCTGGATGCGTTCGCGGACCGCATGATCGGCGTGCTCAACGACGGGTGCACTGCGCTAATGACCAGCATCGGCCATCAGGCCGGGCTGTTCGGCACGCTGGCTACGACCGGCTCGGCGACGTCGGCACAGGTCGCGGAGGCCAGCGGACTGAACGAGCGCTACGTGCGGGAGTGGCTGAACGCGATGACCACTGCGCGGTTCGTGCGGTATGACCCGAAGTCGCGCACCTACACCCTGCCGCGCGAGCACGCCGCGTGGCTGGTCGACGACGCTGGCCCAGATAACCTTGCCCGGGTTATGACGTACCTGCCCATGCTTGCCGAGGTTGAGCAGGGCATCGTCCGGTGCTTCCGCGAGGGCGGTGGCCTGTCGTACGCCGACTACCCACGGTTTCACGCATTGCAGGCTGAGGACAGCATGGCGGTGATCGACGCCACGCTGCTCGGGCAGACGGTACCTCTCGTGGACGGTCTCGACGCGCGGCTGCGGGCGGGCGTCGAGGTCGCCGATATCGGCTGCGGCAGTGGGCACGCGATCAACGTGCTAGCGCGGGCCTACCCGGCCAGCAGATTCACCGGGTTCGACTTCTCGGAAGAGGCCGTCGCCGCCGGCCGCACCGAGGCCAAGGCATGGGGACTGACCAACGCGAGGTTCGAGCTCTGCGACGTGGCGACGCTCGACCGGCCCGACGCCTTCGACGTGATCACCGCGTTCGACACGATCCACGACCAGGCACATCCGGCGCGGGTGCTGGCCACGATCGCCCGGGCACTGCGGCCCAACGGTACCTTCCTGATGGTCGACATCCGCGCGGCCAGCGCAGTCGAGGACAACCTGGACCTGCCCTGGGCGCCGTTCCTCTACACGGTGTCGACCATGCATTGCATGACCGTATCGCTCGGCCTCGATGGAGATGGTCTCGGAACGGTGTGGGGCGAGCAGGTCGCGACGCGGATGCTGCACGAGGCCGGGTTCACCGAGGTCGAGATCCACACGATCGAGGGCGATGCATTCAACAACTACTACGTTGCGCGCAGAATGGCTGTCGGCTGACGAATCACACGTCCTCGCCCACCGTTGCCTCAGCGCGTGGGCGGCCGCCCTTAGGCTGGCGATCGCGGGTGAAGAGACCCTTCTTGTTTCTATAGACCCGCATGGATTCCGGAGGTGGTGGTGAAGTCGGCGAAGGTCCACACGTGCTCGCCGACAACGGCCTGGATGCGGTCAAGACCCGATCCACTTTCGGGCGCCAGCAGAACCACCCGCCTTGGAGAGCGAAGAACGGAAACGATTGGGCGAGTCAGAGTCGCGACCCCCAGCGTCCCGATTGCCGACCGTCCACCGGGCGCTAGCTCGCCGTTGAGCGCGTGGCCTGTTCGCCGCCGCGCGGATGGTCTGGCGGCCTCACAGGCCGGCGAGGAGGCGGTCGAGCGAGCGACGCATGACATCGGCCAGCGGATGCTTCCGAGGTGTGTAGTAGACGACTCCGCCAACCGACTGCTCCAGCACAAATCCCCGAGCGCGCATCCAGGACTGCATGTCCACCTGTAGCGACCCGCGGAATGCAGCAGCTCCGTCTAGGTCGAGAACCGACCAGGCCGGGACGAGGTCCTGCGCCGGATCTCCAGCCCCGATGCCGCCCCAATCAATCACGGATGAGAGACGTCCGCGGTCGATGAGTAGGTTGCCCGGAACAAGATCTCCATGCAGCAGCATCGGCTCCGCCTCATAATCGGCTGCTTCGAGACATTGATGCCAGACTCGGGTCACAGCCGGTACATCAAGCAGACCGTTGGCTTGGTTCAGCCACCAGCGGACGCGGTCGTCCAGAGCACTCAACGGCCCGCCCCGCATGCCGGGCTCTCGACGCGGTGCATCCTCGATCGGGATCGCCCGTAGTTCCACCACCGTCTTGGCGAGGTCATAGCCGAGTTCGGCACCAAACCAGCCTTCGTGGTGCCGCGCGGCCCAAGCGTCAGCACCATCAAGCCAGGCCAGAACCGCCCACGGGTAGGGATACCCATCGGTTGGTTCACCGGCATGCACAAGCTCCGGAACGGCGACCGGGAGACGCTCCTGCAGACGAGGCAGCCACTCGACTTCGGCTGTGAGACCTCGCGCGGCACCCGCGATTCGAGGTAGCCGAACTACAAAAGAGGGTCCGAGCCGATACAAGGCGTTGTCGGTTCCCGTATTGCTCAACAGCGCTAGTTGGAGGCCGGCAAGCCGCGGAACCTGACTTCTCAGCAGCGCCCGAACAACATCAACACCGGTGTCCGGCTCGTCGTCATGAAGGCGCGCGGACATGGCAGCAGGGTAAGGCGGGCCGGTGGTCGGGCTCGACCTCAATTGCGGCCGTTGTCGGTATGACAGCCGCTACAGTCGCGGATCGACCAATGTCACAAGCCGACCGGCTAGCGGGTCGCTTGCAGCTCGTGGCGTTCTCGGCTGAGTCATTTCAGGGCAGGCCGGCGCGATCGAACTCCTGCTGGAGGCGTGGCCGACGGCGGTGCGTCTCGCGGAGTTCGGCGATGAGCTTGTCAACTCCGGCCGCCTCGGCCGAGCCGCTAGCCAGCTTGCGCATCTTTGCCAACCGACGAGCGGCGATCCGGTAATGCTGCGCGCCGGCCTCCGTCAGTTCGTTGTCGACGAGCCGGGCGAGGACCGGCACCACGGCGAGTGGGTCGACTTTCTCGTACGCTGTGGCCAGCCGCTCCCACACATCGTCGCTGTCGAGGCCGAGTGAGTACGCCAGGTTCAAGCGGCCTGGACCTCCTTGAGGGTGAGCAGCGCGAAGAGCACAGCGTCACGCGGGCTCGCGGCTAGGGCGGCGACCACCTCGTCGCGGTAGCTCGGCCACGACGGCCCAGCATTGTGGTAAATGTGAGCGGCTGTGCTCGAGGACGGCCAACGCTGGAACACCTCCAGGCGGGCCGAGAGCAGCTCGGCGGGCCGATGCTCGGCCAACAGCCCGCACCAGTATCCGGCCGCTTTGAGCGACTGGTGCCCGCGGTCGAAGTCGGTCGCCTGCTTCGCCCAGCCGATGGCCAGGTCGATCTCGCCGATCTCCTCGAAGGCCCGGGCAGTGTCCTCGAGCCACGCGGCGACCTTCCGGTCGCGGGCGTGGGTGTGAATGATGGCGTCGATGTCGCGGTCGAGAACAGCCAGTCGCCGAGCGTTCCACTCGATCACGAACCACGCGTGCGAATGTCGCGACGTCCAGAGGTCCTCCGCAGAGGGCCGTGGCCCAAGGCCGGCCTCAATATTTGATAGTCGTGCTCGATAGGTCGCCATCCCGGACTTGCCCAGTGCCGGTGCATAGGCGACCGGGTCGAGCTCGAAGTAGTCGACGTCGCTGTCGAATTGGAACCTCACCATCCAGTCGGCCAGACTGCCGGCCGGCACCTGTGCGGCCGCAGCGACTGAGGGGTGGAGCTCGAGCAGGCGACGGCACGCATCACCGATGATTCCGCTGGAGTTGTCGGCCCTGGCGATGACCTTGATCGCGCTGGAGAGCGCCTTGTGGGTGACGGCGTACACCTCAGCTGGATCAGTCGTCGGGATCGCCGCCTCCAGGTTGTCGACGGCCTCATGCATCTGCCGACCGTGCGCATTCGACGCGCTCCACCGAGAGAGGTCCGCTCGAGTCCGGATCAGCGGAAGGACAGCGTCGGCGAGCGTGGTCACAGCACAGATTCTGCAAGTCGCTAACTGATACGAGTCCTCCCCCATGCCCGACGGGTCACACGCGGATCGGCTTGCGCACGCCCGTAGACCGACCGTCGTGCGGAGCACGCAACCTGTCAGCGACTATCGGTAGCGTCGCCCGCATGACGGACGAAAACGGCCGGGCGGAGGCGGCTGGCTCCGAGTACATGGTCGTGTACCGCGCCCGGTCGGCGGCTCGCTTCTTCCCCGACGAAGGCTTCGAGATGACGGTCTCGTCGCCACACCTTTCCCTCGGGCCGGTCCGGCTCCGGAGTTTCACTCGCTGGGTCGGCGAGGAACCCCTTTCGTTACCGCGTGAGCTGATCGTCGAGGCTTGTGGCCCCGCGGCTTCGCTGGACGACGCCGTGACACGGTTCTCGGCCTTCGCTCGTCCCGTCGCGACCATGGCGGCCTTCGTCGCCAACGTCCGAGTCGGCCCCCTCGACGTCCACCTGGCCTACGACTGCAGCCCGGACCAGAGCGAACGGCTGTTCATGGAAGCGTTTGTTCCCGACGAGCAAGGCGGGCTGACGAGCGGGCGCCGCATCCGTCCGCACCTGATGGCCCCAGCGTGCACCGCCTCCATCGGGCTCACGGTAGACTCAGCAAGGGTCGACCGCGCGCTACGGCAGTACGAGCTCGCATTGCGTGAGTGGTACCTCGGAGGGCAGTGGCTCGCGCTATCCCACCTCTGGATTGCGTCCGAGAACCTCACAAAGGCCGTGGTCCGCAAGCTCTGCACCGAGCAGGAACTCACGGAGGAGGGGTTGGCCCACACCTACGACGTTGCGACCGATGACCCTGCGAAGCAGCGGTGGTCGGTCGAACTGGACGCACGCGTGCGCAGCTCGGTGATCTTCGACGGTGACGTGAAGACCTACAAGACCGCCAAGGCGGCGAGCGACGGTCTCGAGCACGGCTTCCTCGAGTTCAACAAGATCACCGCCAACGCGTTGCAGTGCACGGACAAGACATTCCGCTACGTCCGTCAGACCATCCTGTCGCTACTTGCGCTTCCTGACGACCTCGCTGCCGAGTTGCTTGACATCTCGCCCCGAGATGTGCAGTCCGATCGGAAGGTGATCCGCGGGCGCCTGCTCGGAGACGCCGAAGACCTAGCCGAGAAGAATGAGCTCTACCCGCTCCTCGAATGGAACTCGGCGATCAAGTCGGTGGTCCACGACGGCGAGAGGTTCGTTCACAACGCCGGCGAGCGCATCACCGTTCGGACGCATCCCGACGTCCGCTTCCAGATGGACAGTCTCGAACTGATTGGGCGTCTGGAGGCCGGCGAGGCCACGAGACAACTCAGCGACGAGGAGGTGGAGTTCGAAGAGTTCAAGAATCCTGCGGGACCGAAGTTGATGGATCGCGCTCAGGCTTTGATCGACGGCTCGCTGTCAGTCATGGGCGAAGCGGGCTTCTCCTTCCCCGGGCTCCTCGCGTTCCAGCTTTTCAGCCACGGTGTGGCGTCGTTTCAGAGCGTGCCGGCCCTGGTAGCGGCAATGCAGCCGGTCGAGGCCATGCCCTCGCTTCGGACCCTGACCTTGATTGCTGCGCGGTTCGAGCAGATGGCGCCCCCCGATGGGGCGGGCTTCGGCCTCGTGCTGCGCATGAATCTCGACTGGCTGGAGGGACTCGGGGCCGATGAGGAGGTTGTCAGCGAGCGCCGGCAGGAGGTCGTGAGCGCCGCAGAGCGGGCGGGTGTCGTCCCGGCCGAAGCGCTGCCCGATCCTCAGGACACCGCGGTGTACCGGGGCCTTGGCGCGGAGATGGCACTCGCCGCGGGTCTGATCGAGGGCACGTACGGGGTGCTGGCGCAGCACCTATCCACAGACGCCGCGGGCCTGACCAGCTTCCGAACGCACCTTGAGCCCGGGCCCTTCACCGACATGGTGTCTTCGGCGGCGGTGATCGCCGCCATGACTCTCCTGCAGTTTGCCGCCGCATTGTTCGGGTGGGAACTGGACGGTGGTGCCGTTGGGGAATTACTGACTGAGTCGAGGGAGCTCAACGAGGAGTCGGCAAATGCATGAGTTGCACACAATGGCGCCCATCTGGTCACTAGCAAGCGACGCATTACGCCAGATGTCGCCCTGACCGCCTGTTCCAGCACCCTCTTGCGGAGCACGCAGAGCGGCCGTCGTGCGAAGCACGCAGAGCAACCGCTCATCGGAACAGTACGAAGAGGTCCCGCCGTTCGCCGTTGAGCGCTGGTTCAGGCGGCCGCGGCCCGAGCCAGGATGGATACGTGGTCACGGTCGACGACGTCCGAGCGGTGCTGGCGCGGTTGCCGCGCAGCAGCGAGGTGCTGGTGCGGGATCGTGTGAAGTTCCGTGTCGGTCAGATTGTGTATGTCGCGTTCAGCCAGGACGAGACCGAGATCGGGTTCGCCTTCCCGAAGGAGGAACGCGCCGCACTGGTGGCGGCGCGGCCGGACGTGTTCTTCCTCCCGCGCGAGTCGGAGCTGCGCTTCCACTGGATTGAGGCGTGGATCGATGCGCTCGAGGCGGACGAGATGCGCGAGTTGGTGCTAGACGCGTGGCGGATGGTTGTGCCGCAGCGGGTCGCCCGAGAGTTGCTCGGCCCGCCAGCTGCGGGCCACCAGCCGGGTCGGACCGGGTAGCAATCACGCACTAAGTCACGTCGGACTGGCCCGGTTACCGATCCACTGCTGGGCGACGGCACCGGCGTCGTGTCGTGCTAGCGAGTTGAACGACATCGGCGGCGACCTACTGGCGGTACTTCTTAACCTTTGCGAGCCACCCTTCGAGCACCTTTAGTTCGCCTTCCAAGTCGTCGACGGAGGGCGGTGAGTAGTTGAGTGCCTGGTCCTGATCGTGGCGAGTCCAGGCCGAGCATCGCTTGTACGAGTCCTGGAGTTCCTTGTCGTCCGCCTCGGTGATGCGGGCCGCCACCTTGAGCATCGTCACGCGGACTTCGAGGGTGCCCCGGTCAAAGATTCGGTCGGCGACCTCCTGGCTAACGATCCTTTCCCAGGTCTGCGAGAGCCCGCTCGCCCAGGCGCTTACCTCCCGCTCGTACCTCTCCCCGTACCAACCCGGGGATTCCTTGCGGATGCGGCCGAGGTCCGCTCTGAGGCTTGCTGCTCGGGCTGTCGCGTCCTTCGCCGTCCAGGGGTGCTTATCGAGGCACACCCCAGGAGAGTCATCGGCTCGGCGTCGTTCGATAGACCGCTCCGCGAAGGCGACGCTGGCCTCGCCACACTGTCGCCGCAGGGCACTGGCGAACGCCACGTCGTGGGTGAACACGACCACCTGCCGGTCCCGCGCGAACTGCACGAGGCGACGGGCGACGTGTTCCCGGCGGATGTGGTCAAGGCTCGTGACCGGATCGTCCAGCACCAGCGCGGACCTGGTCCCGTCGAGGTGCGCCTCGACGAAGAAACCGGCCAGACCGAGGGCCGTCTGCTCACCCTCGGAGAGGACGGCGGGAAGGTCGGCCGAGAGGACAGCGCCGACGGACTCCGGCTTGTGCAGCACCGCGCCACGTCGAACCCCCTGCCCGAGCAGCGTCACGGAATCGACCCGGAGGTCCTGGGACTCGCGCGAGAACCGGTCCTGCACGAGGAGTGTGACGTGCTTGGCGGTGAGGTCGCCCGAAGCCCGAGAGATGCGCCGGGTGTCCGTCTGCCGTCGGGCCTCGGAGAGCAGGTACTCCTCCCGCCTGCGGTCCCGCTCGGCGCGCACGTCGGCCGCCAGCTTGGACAGCGAGAGGCCCGCGCCCAACTCTCGCTGCTCGGCCACCAGGTTCGCCAGGGTCACCTCGAACTGGTCGGCGTCGACCTCGGCGGCCTGTCGGCGCAACGCCTCGGCCCGCTCGCGTAGCCGACTCACGGTGCCCCTGGTCGGCGGCGGCTCGGCGTCCTCGGGGACGGGCTCTGAGGTCAGTGCGGTTTGGCGGGTGCGCCAGTCGTCGAGGTCGGCCTTGACGCGGCCGTGCAAGTCCTCGTCCTCGCTCTCGATGGCGCTGAGGGCGACGGCGCAGGTGGACGCGTCGACCGTCGCAGCGGAGACCGTCGCCCGGGCCCGGGTCAGCTGCTGTGCCGCGCTCCGGGCTCGGTCCTCGGTGTCGTCGGTCATGAACCGCTCGAAGCGTCCCAGCCTGTCGGCGCCGTTAGGGTCGAAAGGCTGTTGGCACAGGACGCAGTGCGCCTCGCCGTCAAGGACGGGAAACGCCCGGCCGGTGTAGGTGACCGTCTCGGAGAAGCGTCGGGCGGCTTCCCAGAGCGCCCTCCAGGCTCCGCTACCGACACCTTTGACAGGCTCCTGATCGAAACTGAGGGCGGAGGCGGCGTCGCCGGCGGCGCGCGTCTCAGCGGCCGTCCTGACCGCTGCTCGTAGCCGGTCCTCGCTCGCCAAGCCGAGGCCCTCATCGAGGCCGGCGAGGTGACGGGCGAGGGTCTCGTAGGCTGCCGCGAGGCCCGAGAGGCGGCGCGCCTCCTTCGTTGGGTCCGTGGCTCGCAGCCGACCCTCCTCGCTCCGAGCGTTCTCGATCCGAGCGTCCGCGTCCGGCGGCGCTGAGCAAGCGCGCTCCAGTTCATCGTCGCTCGTGCTGCCCGAAAGTCCGGCCAGCAGCCGCCCGGCGGCGGTGTCGGCTGGGAGGTCGGGCAGGGCTATTCTCTGTCGCGCGTTCACCGCCAGGCGCTGGTCGACAACGGCGCGTACGTCGTCGCACACCTGCACTAGGTCGTCGAGGAGCCGGAGTACCGAGGGCCGATAGGTCACCTCGCCTTCGGTGGTGACGTACGCGTCGCCGCACCGCTCGTCGTAGTAGGCGACGTTGGCCAAGTCGGCCGGCGGGGTCTCGCCGAGCAAGGCGCTGGTCTGAGAGGTGCCGACGGCGTAGTACAGGCAGGCCGACTGAGGCCCACCCGCGGCCGTGAAGATGTCAGGCAGCACCTCCTCGCGATGCCGCGTCCGGACCATCCGCTTGATCAGGCGGGCGTAACCGCTCTTACCGGAACCGTTGTTGCCGTAGACGACCGTGACACCGCTCGGCGAGAACGTCAGGTGTTGATCTTCCACGAGACGGTTGACGTTCGCGACATCGCGTATCGCCGTCAGCCGGACTGGCGGCCCGGAGGTGTCGGCGGGATGATGCATTGCGGCCAGCCACCCTCCGGCCGGTTTCGGCGGCGGGTCGCTGAGCAGTGACTCAGCGATGGCCTCGAAGTCGGGCTGGGTGAAGCCCCGACCAGCCGCGAGTTGCGCGAGCACCTGCTGCTGCCACCACGGGCGTGACGCAGCCCAATCTAGGAGGTCCTCGTAAGCCGTCACTGTCCGGACCCTGCTCGCGTGTTGCGCTCGATCGAGGCTACCGTTTCGCCGATGCCTTGCGGCCATGTGCGGTCATCCCGCTCTACCGTTGTCGGCTTGCCACTGTTGAACATGTCGCATTGTCTCCGATTAGGCGACTCTGCCGTTGAAATCCGGTAGAAGCCGTCTCACAAGGCGTCCCTCCTGCGGGACGCACGCAGTAACCGACCGTCTCGTGTGACGGCTGACCGCCTCGAGCGACGGCAGTGTCGCCGGCGAGCCGGCGTGGGCGCTCACGTTGGGGCGTTGAGCAACGTCTACCGGGACCTTCGCTCTTTACTGCTCGACGTCGCGGCTCCACCGGGAGTCTGCTGGTCCCCGGCCTGTGCAAGGCTCTGAGGATGAGCTTGCCGCCCCGGTCTCCGCGCATCTCCCAGCCCATGCTCGTGACGTTCGACATCAGCTGCGGGGATGACTTGCTTCCTGGCCACACGTTCGTGGCTCGTGGTCTGGCCGACGAGGGGCGGTCGCGAGATGATCTGCGTGGAACTCAGACGCTTCATGACGAGTGCCAGATGGTCGACCTCGTCTACGAGCTCGTTCCAGGCGTTGAGGCAGCAGAGGCGCCGACCGACAAGTCGCGACCCTTCACGGTCGACGCTACTTTAGGAGCCGATGTACCTCTGTCCTGGTCAACCGGCGGTACCGGTCCAGATGGCTCGGGTGGGCCTTGCTGGATCGAGATGTACCGAGGGGGCGCGAGCACTGTCGGCGGCCTGGGACCGTGGCCCGTCCCTGACGGCGCGCAGCACCTCACGTTCTGGTTGCATGCTGCCGATGACTACAAGTGCCGCGGCGCCCTGAGAGTCGACTTGAGCAGCCACGCCGTTCGTTGGGACCCGATCGAAACGATCTCGTAGCTGTCACAATCCGCGGATCGCGGTAACTCGAACGAGCTGAGACGGCCCGTAGGTCAACCTCCTGCGGGACGCGAGCTGATGACCAATCCACGCTGAGTCTGAGAAGGACCAAGGTGGCATCATTGCGCGATGAGTGTGTCAGCGAGTCCCAGCGATGTGCGGTTCGTGGGGGTGTCCCTGGACTGCGCCGACCCGGCCGAGCTGGCGGAGTTCTACCTCCAGATGCTGGTGGGCGCCTGCTGTGGAGTCGCCCGACCAGCGTTGGGGTGCAGGTACCAGGACTGCTGCTCATCCCGCAGCGAGTGGAGAACTACCGTCCGCCGGAGTGGCCGGGCGCTTCGATCGTTCACCTTGACCTGACGGCGGGTGAGCATCTGGATGAGCCGGTGAAGCGCGCCGTTGCTCTAGGAGCCAGGCCCGCAGAT
>DATFOP010000287.1:0-4961 GCA_035265505.1 Propionibacteriaceae bacterium
GCCCAACGGGATCTGCGTCAGGAAGGACAGCAAGACCGCACCGTAGCCGGGCGATCCCACCGCCACCGCCGCCACGTTCGCGGCTTCGAACGCCAGCACGAACGTGGCAGAGCCGATCCAGACGATCGACGTGGTCGCCGCACAGTGCACAAGCCACTGACGACTCCCCGATAGCTGATCATCCCGGTCCGACGACTCCGGTGCGACAAACCAGGCCGCGAGCACCAGCAAGCCAACAGTCAATGCGGCCGCAAGATCATGCACGGCCCGGCTGGCCGGCAAGCCGACCCGCACCACAACGCCCGGATTGAAGAGACCGTTGGCAGCTGGCGCCAACCCACCGGTGGCGCTGAGCACGACAATGGCCACCACCAGCGCGGTAATAGCCGCGCCCGCCACGGCCAGCGGCGCCGCCTCGGTGACGACCGCACGCGGGGGCTTGGAGACGACCGCCGGGCCGACCGGGCCGACGGCGACCTCAGGTCGCCTGCCGCCGGTACGCACTCACACAGTCTAGGAAGAATGAGTCAATGCGGTTTCCTTGTCGCTGACCGGCGTTGGCGGGCCGCTGAAGCTCGGGGAGAGCGAGCTTTCGCTGGCAAGCTGACTGTGCGAGCTGGTGAGGTGGTACGCAACGCTGGTCACCATCACGCCGGGAGTGAAGAGCAGTCGCGCCTTTAGGCGGAGCGCACTTTGGTTGTGCAGTAGGTGCTCCCACCAACGCCCGACCACGTATTCGGGAATGAAGACGCAGATTACGTCTCGGGGGCTCTCCCGACGGATGTCGCGAAGGTATTGGAGAAGTGGGCTACTGACATCGCGGTACGGGGAATTAATGATCTTCAGTGGCACTGGAATGCCTCGATCACTCCACTCTCCGGCGAGATCGTGGGTTTCTGACTCGTCCACCTGGACGGTAATGGCGCTCAACGTGTCGGGATGAGTCGCTCGGGCGAAGGCCAGGGTCTGCAGGGTTGGCATGTTCAGCCGGCTGACCGGGACCACCGCGTGGTAACGGCTGGGTAGACCCACGCCTGCCGGTGTTGGAGCGATCTCGGCAGCGACCCGGTCGTAGTGGCGCCGGATCCCCCTCATGGTGAGGAACAGCAGCGGCATGGCAATTGTGACGATCCAGGCACCGTGGGTGAACTTCGTGATCAAGACGATGATCAATACGATGCCGGTGACTGTGGCGCCGGCGGCGTTGATCGCTTGGGAGCGCCGCATGGCAGCTCGCTTCACGCCGGGCACATTGCTGCCCAGTTGGCGTTGCCAGTGTCGGACCATGCCGAGTTGGGACAGCGTGAACGAGACGAAGACGCCGATGATGTAGAGCTGAATGATCGAACTTACGTTGGCTTCGAAGGTGACGATCAAGGCGATGGCGAAGGCGGCAAGGAGCACGATGCCGTTGCTATAGACGAGCCGATCGCCCCGGTTGTGCAGCTGGCGAGGGAGGAAGCGGTCCGTGGCCAACAAAGAGGCGAGCAGTGGGAAACCGTTGAACGCGGTGTTTGCCGCCAAGATCAAGATAGCGGCCGTCGCTGCCTGGACGTAATAGAAGAGGGGTCCGGTTCCGAAAACGGTCCTGGCGACCTGAGCGAGCACGGTTTGGGTTGGCGTGTCTGCCGCCAGCCCCAGGTCGGTGGGGCTTTCGGCGACGCGCACATCGAAGGTGAGCGCCAAGGCGGTGATCCCGACAAACATGGTGATGGAAAAGAACCCCATGATGGACAGCGTGTCGGCGGCGTTCTTCGCCTTTGGCTTCTTGAACGCCGGCACGCCGTTGCTGATGGCCTCCACGCCGGTCAATGCCGTGCATCCTGAGGCGAATGCACGCATGGCCAGAAAGATCACGGCCACGCCGGCGTAGGAGTGCTCGGCGTGAATGGGCAAGTCAGCGGTCGGCGCGAGGAGATGCTCGCCGGACAGGAGCCGGTAGCCAGCGACTGCAAACATCGCGTAGATCCCGAGCAGGAAGCCATAGGTCGGGGCTGCGAACGCCGTGCCCGACTCCTTGACTCCGCGCAGGTTCACCAAAGTCAGTAACACCACGAACCCGACGGACAGGCCAACGGCGTGCGAGGACAGCGCCGGGAAGGCTGAGGTGATGGCCGCAACCCCCGCGACGACAGAGACGGCGACCGTGAGCACGTAGTCCACGAGTAGTGCGCTGGCGGCGGCCAGCCCTGCGGACCGGCCGAGGTTGGCACTAGCCACGGTGTACGCGCCGCCACCATTGGGATAGGCGCGACAGGTCTGCCGGTACGAGGCCACAACCACAGCAAGCAGGACGACGATGGCAGCGCTGGTGTACCAGGCCAGATGGAAGAAGGCGAGCCCGCCCAAGCTCAAAATGAGCAAGATCTCTTCGGTGGCATACGCGACAGATGACAGTGGATCGCTGCAGAAGACCGGCATGGCGAGCTTCTTCGGCAGCAGTGTGTCCGATAGCTGACTGCTGCGCATCGGTCGCCCCACGACCATCCGCTTCAGCCCCTCGCCGATCATGTGCAGCAACCCCTGACAAGAGCGGGACTGAGCAAGAGGGCCACGTACGTTTCGCGTTTCACGTAACGGATACAAGCTCGCCCGCTCACCGATGGTGCGCATTTTGATGTCGTCTTAACGGCGGCCGGCCGCAATTTAACGCCGCCTTTTCGAAGGGCTGAGAGGATGGCGGCGAGAGGAGATGTCAGGGCGTGACCTCAGCACCCCCGTCAAACCCGGGAGCCCTTACCCAGCCGGTGGTCGCCAAGGACCGTTCGGGGGATCATCCTTCGGGCCTGCCGGCGGTGTCGGGAGGTGTACCGGTCGCAAGGCAGATCGCTGGCGTTGCGGTGGTCATTATCGGCCTGCCGGTGTTGACCACTGTGCTCGTCGGGGATCGGGACTCGCTCCCTCTCGCGACTCCGGTGCTCCTCGTGCTGCTCATTGTGCTCTTGGCCGCCGTGCTGGGCGGTGTACGGGTGGGTTTGCCGGCGGCACTTCTCGGCGGTTTGATTCTAAATTGGTTCTTCACCGTGCCGTACGGCACGCTCGCCGTCAACAAGCCGGAGCAGCTGCTGGTCCTGGCGGTCTATCTGACAGTCGCGGCCGCGGTCAGTCTGGTGGTGGGGATCGCGGCTCGGCGCACAGCGGAAGCGACACGTGCAAAGGCCGAGGCACAGGCTCTGTCGTCGCTCGCGGGTGCCGCACTCGCTGAGCTGGAAACGCTCCCCCAACTCCTGGAGCAGATTCGTGGCGTGTTCGGGGTTCGTGAGGTGGCCCTCTTGGAGCACGACCACGGTACCTGGTCCACGGTCGAAACCGTCGCCGGTGCGGCGCCACCCACGCCCGACGAGGCGGAACTTCGGGTAGAGGTGGATCCCGCGCTCGCGCTCCTGGTGCGTGGCCCAGCACTTTTCGGTGAGGACCAGCGAGTCCTGCGGTCGTTCGCCCGAGCGGCCGCCACCGCCCTCCAAGGTCGGCGCCTGGCCGAACGAGCCGCCGATGCGGCCCAGTTCGAGGCCGCGGACCGGATGCGCACGGCCCTTCTCGCGGCCGTTGGCCATGACCTCCGTACGCCTCTCGCCAGCATCAAAGCCGCGGTCAGCAGCCTTCGTCAGCGCGACATCACCTGGACTGCCGAGGAAACCGCCGAGTTGCTGAAGACGATCGAGGACTCCGCCGATCGACTGCACCATCTCGTGACGAATCTCCTGGACGCCTCGCGGCTCCAAGCAGGAGTGGTTTCAACGTCGATCGAGCAAGTCGCGCTGGACGAACTCGTCGATCGAGCGCTTCTGACGGTCACAAAGCCGCCAAGAGTCGAGGTGCACCTTCCTGAAACGCTTCCCGACGTCCTCGTTGACGGTGGGCTGGTGGAACGTGTCTTAGCCAACCTTCTGGACAACGCTCTGCAGCACAGCCCTGCAGGGGCAGCCGTCACTGTCCGCGGGTCAAGGCAAGCAGACATGGTCGTCTGCGAGATCATCGACCACGGACCTGGCGTGCCCGAACACCTCTGGCCGCAGAGCTTCGCGCCCTTCCAACGCTTTGGGGACCGCCAGCCCGGCGGAATCGGGCTGGGGCTCGCCGTTGCCCGTGGATTCACCGACGCCATGGGCGGGCGTCTAGAGCCTGCCGTAACGCCCGGTGGCGGACTGACGATGCAGCTCTTGCTGCCGGTCGCTTCACACCTGACTGCAGACAGATGACCCGCGTCCTGCTCGTTGATGATGAGCCGGCTCTGGTTCGAGCCTTGACGATCAACCTCCGAGCTCGCGGCTACGACGTTCAGACGGCCGGCACCGGCGACGCTGCGTTGAGAGCGGCAGCGACGTACCCTCCCGATCTCGTCGTTTTGGACCTGGGCCTTCCCGACATGGACGGCGGCGAGGTGATTACGGGTCTTCGAGGCTGGACCCAAGCTCCTATCCTCGTCCTGTCTGCCCGGGAACGACAGGCGGCCAAGGTTGCTGCACTCGACGCCGGGGCTGACGACTACATCGTCAAGCCGTTCGGCATGGATGAGCTGCTAGCCCGACTACGTGCCGCCCTTCGCCGCGCGACCCTCGACGACACGCAACCCGCAATTCGCACCGACGACTTCACCGTCGACCTCGCCGCGAAGCAGGTGAGGACCGAGGCGGGGGAGGTCAAGCTCACCTCGACGGAGTGGCACCTGCTAGAGGTGCTCGTCCGCCATGAGGGCCGTACGGTGGAGCACCCCAAGCTGCTTCAGGAAGTCTGGGGTCCGAACTACACCGATCAGACCAACTATTTGAGGGTCTACATCGCTGCTCTCCGCCGCAAGCTCGAACCCGATCCGAGCCATCCCCGCTACCTGCTCACCGCCAGCGGCCTCGGCTACCGCTTCCAGAGGCAGAGCTGAACCGAGGAACCCTCATGGCGTACGTGACCTCGTTCGTTCGAGCTCAGATGCAGTTGCCGCTGCCGGAGTCCGAGAACGGGGTAGT
>DATFOP010000288.1:0-4520 GCA_035265505.1 Propionibacteriaceae bacterium
TGGTCGAGCGGAACGGTCGAGCCTTCGGCGGGAATGACAGACAACACCTCGTTGGCCTTGGCGTCGCTCGGCTCGTCGGCCGCCGCCCTGGTGGTCACGTTGGTGAACTTCTTCTTTTCCAACTCCGCCTGAGCGTCGTCGACATCGTCGCCTTCGAGGCCGGTAGGGATCTTGGCGGTCTTCGGGCCGTCGTTCACGGTAATCGTGACGGTGCTGTTCGGGTCGACCTCGGTGCCGGCCACCGGATCCTGCTTGGTCACCTGGTCCACGGTCTTCGCGTCCCCGTTGACGTGTTTGACCTCCGCTTTCAACTGGGCTTCGGTCAGTCGTTCGGTGGCCTGCTGCTCGTTGTAGGTCAGCACGTTGGGTACGGCAACCTTCGCAGCCGCTTCCGGTGTGTCGAGTCCCATCAGCCGCCAAAGTGCGTAGCTTCCCCCGATCAGCAGAAGCAGGACCAGGGCGCCGATCAGGACTGCGAGCCCGGCCCGGCTCTTCGGCTCGTCATCCTCGTTGAAGAATTCGTCCTCGTCGGCTGGGGGCTCAGCGATCACCGGCGCTGCGACGCGGGTCGGCGCGGTGTCGGCTCCGGCGGCTGCCACAGTCGTAGCGTCAGCGACCCGAGGGACGACGGCCGTCACATCCTGCCCGGCTAGCACGCGGCTGATATCAGCCTTCATCTCCCGAGCGGACTGATAGCGGTCCGCCGGATCCTTGGCCAGGGCCTTGAGGGTAATGGCGTCAATGTCGGCTGTAATCACCGGATCGACCTGGCTGGGCGGTACGGGGGCCTCCCGCACATGCTGGTACGCGACACTCACCGGTGAATCACCAGTGAACGGCGGACGGCCCACCAGAAGCTCGTACATCAAGCAGCCAGCGGAGTAGATGTCGCTGCGGGCGTCAACGGTTTCCCCTCGCGCCTGCTCCGGTGACAGGTACTGCGCGGTCCCGATCACCGCGGCGGTCTGTGTCATGGTCGCGGAGGTATCGGCCACCGCCCGAGCGATCCCGAAGTCCATCACCTTCACGCCGCCGGTCGGGGTGAGCATGACGTTCGCGGGCTTGATGTCGCGGTGGATGATGCCCGCCTTGTGGCTGTAGCTCAGCGCGTCCAGGACCCCGGCCGTCAACTCCAGGGCCCGTTCGGGGAGAATCTTGCGGCCGTCGCGCAGCACATCCCGCAGGGTCGTGCCCTCGACAAGCTCCATCACGATGTACGGAATAGGGACTCCGCTTGTGGGATCCGGTTCCTCTCCGGTGTCATAGACCGCCACGATGGTCGGATGGTTGAGGCCCGCCGCAGACTGAGCCTCACGGCGAAAGCGAGCCTGGAATGTGGGATCGACGGCTAGGTCGGCTCGGAGCTGTTTGACGGCAACGGACCGGCCGAGCCTGTTGTCGATGGCGATGCGAACCTCTGCCATGCCGCCTCGACCGAGCAGATCGCCCAGTTCATAGCGCCCTCCAACCACCACCGGGTCGCTGATCATGTCCAAAATTCCTCTCTCAACCCGGTCAATTCGACCAGGCCTTTCCTGCACCCCGAGCTATTCTCCGACAGGAGCCGCCCAGGAAAGAAATGGCGGGTTCACAAAACCGCCTCCATGACGTCGCGGGCGATGGGAGCGGCCACCCGCCCCCCGGCAATGTCCTCGCGGGGGATCGACTCGTCTTCGACGATCACGGCGACCGCAACCTTCGGGTCGTCGGCCGGTGCGAATGACGTGAACCAGGCGAACGGCTTGCGCTTGGGATCCGACTGAGCCGTGCCCGTCTTGCCACCCACCTCAACACCTGGGATCTGTCCGTTGCGGCCGGTGCCCTCCTCCACAACGGTCACCATCATCTCCTGCAGCTGTTTGGCGTTTCCCGGCAGCATGGCGTCGGAAAGCTTCCCGGGCTTGTGTGTCGAAATGGGTTTGAGGTCGGGCGACTGCACCATGCTCACCACGTACGGGTCCATCAGCACGCCGTCGTTGGCAATCGCTGCAGTGACCATCGCCATCTGGAGCGGCGTGGCGGCCACGTCGTACTGTCCGATGGCGCTGAGCGCCAGCTGGGCGTCGTCCAGCTGGTCCGGGAACTTACTCGCCACTCCGGCCAGGTCGTCCAGGTGCCGCTGATCGAAGCCGAACTTCTCGGCTTGGGCACGAAGCTTGTCCTCTCCGACGTCCAGCCCCAGGTTGGCGAACGCGGTGTTGCACGAGACCTTCAGTGCCTGGGTCATGGTGATCTCGGTGCCGCCGCACGGGGCGGAATTCCCCAGGTACGTGTTGGTGCCCGGCAGCTTGAGTCGAACCGGGGACTCGACGGTGCTGCCGGCCGTCTTGCCGTCCGCCAGCGCGGCCGCGGCCGTCACCAGCTTGAACGTCGAGCCGGGCGGGTAGATCTCGCGCGCTGCGCGGTTAGACAGCGGCTTTCTCGGATCATCGGCCAGCCGCTCGTACGCTTTTGCTGCTTGGTCGATGTCGTGGCTGGCGATGTCGTTGGGATCGAACGTCGGTGACGTCACCATGGCCAGTACCGCTCCGGTCTTCGGATCAAGGGCCACCACCGCACCCTTCTGGGAACCCAGACCCTCCGCCGCTGCTCGCTGAGCATCGGGAACGATCGTGGTCTGAACGCTCGATCCCTGAGGGCTGCGATTCGTGGCAAGGTCGATCAGCCGGCGTACGAACAGCGCGTCGTCGGTGCCGGCGAGCTGGGCGTTGTAGCTGCTCTCTAGCCCGGTACGGCCGCGGTCATAGGAGTAGTAACCGGTGACGGAGGCGTAGAGCGGCCCCCGGGAATAGGTGCGCTGGTACTTGAACCGATCCTTGCTGGGCTTGGTGGTCGCAATCTCGGTCTTCCCAGCCGCTAGGATGGAGCCACGATCCTGGGCGAACTGGGCGTCACGTACCCGCCGGTTCTGGGGTTCGGCGGCGAGGGCCGACTGCCGGAAGATCATCATGTATGTGCCGTTGGCCAGCAGCAGCCCGAACATGATCATAATCACGACAGCGACCCGCCGAATCGGCCTATTCATGGGAGTGTCCCGCTCGCGCGATCGCGCTCCGAAGCCGGCGCTGTCGTCACGCTTCGCGAAGGAAGAGCGCCTAAGCTCATCGATCCTCCATGCACCGGCGCACGATCACCGACGCTCGCGGGGGCTGTCCCGCTCGCGCGATCGCGATCATCGACGCTCGCAGTAAGTGTCCAGCTTGCGCTGGCGCGCTTCACGGGACCACCTTCACGAGCTCGGTCTCTTCGGTCGCGCTGATGTCGGTGACCGTCGCCACCGGCTTGCGGACATGGTGGGAGATCACCAGCAGCAGGCCGGCGACGATCCAGTTGGAGATCAGTGAGGAGCCGCCCTGGGACATGAAGGGAGTGGTCAGGCCTGTCAGCGGCAGCAACCGGGTGACACCACCGATGATCGTGAAGACCTGGAGCGCGAAGGCGAAGGACAGGGCCGCGGCGAGCAGCTTGCCAAACGGCTCGCGGCACTGCAGCGCCGTCCGCAGCCCGCGGACCACAATCAGCCCGAAGATCATGATCACCGCCATCAGCCCCGCCATCCCGAGCTCTTCGCCGATCGCCGCAGCGATGAAGTCGCTACGGGCGAGCGGCGTGAGGCCGGGCCGGCCCAGCCCCAGGCCGGTGCCGAACAGGCCACCCCACGCCATGCCGAACTGCGCGTTGATCACCTGGTAGTAGGCGTCGTAGTCGGCGAAGGGATCCAGCCAGGCACCAACCCTGGTCCGTACGTGACTGAAGTTCAGATAGCCGAAGTAGGCGCCAGCCGCGAAGAGCAGTGTGCCGAGTACGACCCATCCGGCGCGCTCAGTGGAGACGTAAAGCAGCATCACGAACAGTCCGAAGAACAGCAGGGACGTTCCGAGGTCCCGCTGCCAGACCAGGATTGCCAGGCTGAGCAGCCAGATCACCAGGATCGGCCCCAGGTCACGAGCGCGGGGCAGGTCGATACCGAGGATGCGGTATCCGGCCAGCGCCAAGACGTCGCGCTTCTCGACAAGGTAGGAGGCAAAGGCGATGGACAGCAAGACCTTGGCTGCCTCGGCAGGCTGGAAGCTGTACGGCCCCAGCTGGATCCAGATTTGCGCGCCGAATTTCTCCGTGCCCAGCCCCGGTACGAGTGGTAGCAGGAGCAAGACGATGCCGGCCAAGCCGAGGGTATAGGTGAACCGCTGCAGCGGCCGGTGATCGCGCAGCAGGACCGCCACCAGGACGAACATGACCACCCCCACGGCCGTCCAGATCAGCTGCTGGCGGGCACCTGTCGTCGGCGGTGAGTTGATCAGGTCGATCCGGTGAATCATGACCAGACCAAGGCCGTTGAGCAGGATCACACAGGGCAGGATCACCGGATCCGCGTACGGCAGCCGCCAGCGCACCGCGACGTGGGCCAGCGCCGCTAGCCCGACGCATACCGCCGAAACAGTGCCGAAGGTGGGGGAGAAGCCGCCGGTGATGTTGAAGTCGACGATGGCATAACCGCCGAGTGTGATCATCAAAGCGAA
>DATFOP010000289.1:0-8354 GCA_035265505.1 Propionibacteriaceae bacterium
GAAACCCAAGCCACGCAAGGTGTTCGCCCTCGGCACTGCGCTGAGCGTGATCACCATCACCGTGCCGCCGCTGACCTCGGCGGACGTGTTGATGTATGCCGCCTACGGCAGACTGCAGGTCATCGGCCGCGACCCGTACGAGATCACTCCAGCCGAAATCTTCCGCGGCCAGTTCGATCCGGTGCTGCGCTGGACCGAGCGGCCCTGGCAGGACACCCCTAGCGTTTACGGTCCGATCACCTCCTTCACGCAATGGCTGGCGAATGTGCTGGGCGGGGAGAACATGCACGACATCGTGTTCTGGCTCCAGATCTTCGCCGTCGTGCCCTTCATCCTCGCGTGTGCCGGAGTCGTCTTCCTGGCCCACGGTGATCGCGGGCGGCAGGCTCGCGCAGCGCTACTGACCATTGCCAACCCGTTGCTGATCTGGGCGGTCGTCGCTGGTGCGCACAACGAAGCCCTTTCCGTCATGTTCGCGGTGGCCGGGATGCTGTTCGTTCGGAAGAACCCGTTCCTGGCCGGCATCGGGATTGGACTGGCCGGCTGCGCCAAGATCAGCATCGGGATCTGGGGCCTTGCCATGCTCTGGGCCTATCGCCGCGAACCAAAGAAGGCGCTGTTGCTCTGCGCGGGTACCGCGGTTCCGATGGGTTTGGCCTACGTGGTGTGGCAGCCCACAGCCTTCTTCCAGGCGCTGCGCAATGGGAGTTATGTCAGCGTGGGCTCGTGGGCGAATCCGGTGTTTCGCTTCTTTGAGCTGTTCATGACGTCTACCCAGGCGAAGGTCGTGGTGGGGGTGATCTCCTACGCCGGCCTGTTCGTCATCGCCTGGATGCTCGCGCGAGTGGTGCCCTGGACGCCGGCCCCAGGTCTGCTCAAGGGGGCGAGTCCGCAGACCGATCCGCTGTCCATCGCGCTGCGCACCTCCCTGGTCTTGTCGGTGGCGTGGCTGATCACCTCGATGTACACGCTGTCCTGGTATGACCTGCTCGCCTGGATGCCGCTGGCCCTCATGGCGCCCTCAAAGCTCGACCGGATCATGGTGCTGCGGGCGGTGCCGCTGTCGCTGGCGTACGTGCCCGGCCGCGCAATCGACATGGGCCCAGCGCTGGATTTCACCGCCCACCGGATCCGCGACACCTTCTCACCGATAGTCCAGTTCGCCGTGCTTCTCGCCGTCGTGCTGTGGTGGAAGAAGCCAGATCGCGACGAGCTTTTCCCGCTGCGGGCCAAGCCTGAGGCGGCGTCCCCGCCGCCGCTGGTCGCCAGCGGTTCCGGCCGAACCGCGGCGCGCTGACCTTCGATCCTCCGCGGCGCGGTTCAGCTGGGCGGCCCGTCGGACTCGCGGTCGTAGAACACCAGCCAGCCCACCTGCAGGCCGTACATCATCAGCACGAAGCCCGCGATTGCGGCGACGGTGGTCGCAAGCGGCGGGGCGAGCTGCCAGGAACTGGCCAACAGGGCGAAGCTCATCACGCAGATTCCACCGAGCACGCTTCGGTTGGACCGCCGCTTGCGGCCGCGGATCTCGGCGGCGTCGGACATACACCGACGGTACGCGCCGATTCGAGCTAGGTCTTGGTCGCGGCCGACCAACCGACTTTGAGCCCGACCTCACTCCTTGAGCCCGAAGGGAAGGGCTCAACGAGTGCCGCAGAGGCTCAAAGTGCGATTGGCCGGCGGTTGACGACATCGTTCGAAGTGCGATTGGCCCGCGATTGACGACATCGTTCGAAGCTGGTCCGCGGTCAGTCGGTGGACTCGTTGGCGCCGTAGTACTCGGCGATAGCTTGCCGGCCGACCTCGGGGTCCAGCCCGAAGCGCTCGGAATAGTGATCGTTCAGCGCAACGAGCTGGCCCGGCTCGCCCTCCGGCACTGGCCGTCCTGCGAGATGGGCATCCAGGCGATTGAAGTGGAAGTGCCAGCCCGATGCGTAGTCGGCTCCGTGGTCACGCTTGGCAAACACGTGAACGAAGATCAGCATCGTGCCGTCCCCGTCGGGTTCCAGGTCGAAGGAGAATCGCTCACCACCCCACTCCCATTCCAGGCCGCGGGGAGGCTCGAAGCGCAGTACCTCGCCGGACTGCTCCATGGCCTCGAAGCGCTGGCCGGTGTTCTGGAAGTCGACCGGCGCGACGAACCAGGCGGCCAGCTCGTCGTACGTGCTCACGGCACGCCAGACCCGCTCAATCGGGTGGGGGAGGCGGCGAGTGAAGCGCAGGGCAGGTTGACCGTCGATTTCGGTCAGAACGCCTTCCGTCATGGGTTGTCCTCCAGGTGCTGCTCGAGAGCGTCGAGTCGCTCGGTCCAATGTTTGCGATACGGGTCCAGCCAGGCGTCCACCTCGGCCAGTGGGGCGGCACGCAGGGCATAGACGCGGCGCCGACCGGCGGGACGGACACCGACCAGTCCCGCATCCCGAAGAATCCGCAGCTGCTTCGAGACGGCAGGCTGCGAAACCCTGAGATGGTCGACGAGTTCGCCGACCGGCCGCTCACCCTCTCGAAGTAGATCAAGGATCCGGCGGCGCGAGGGTTCGGCCAAGGCGGCGAACGCGGTCACGCGCCCAAATATAACCGATTTGGCATATGACGTACAGGGATCAACTCGCCGCAGCGGCGTAGGTCTCAATCTCGGCCAGCAGCTGGCGTTTGCCTGCGTCATCGCGGAAGGACGACTCGACCGCTGTCCGGGCAAGGTCAGCTACGCCGCGTTGGTCGAGATCCAGCAGCCGCGCGGCGATGGCGTACTCGGCATTCAGGTTGGTGGCGAACATCGGCGGGTCGTCGGTATTGACGCTGACCCGCACGCCGGCCGCGACGAGATCCCGGATCGGGTGGGAGTTGAGGTCAGGCACAACCTTGAGCGCCACGTTGGAGGTCGGGCAGAGGTCCAGGGTGATGCCCTGCTCGACCAGATGATCGAGGAGCGTTTGATCATGCACCGCGCTGATGCCGTGCTCGATCCGCTCCGCGCCGAGATCGCGGATGGCGTCCCAGATGGTCTGCGGGCCGGTCGTCTCGCCAGCGTGCGGCACACTGTGCAGGCCGGATGCGCGGGCACGATCAACGTAGGGAGCGAACATCGGCCGCGGAAAGCCTCGCTCCGCGCCACCGATACCGAAGCCCACCAGTCCGGGGACGTCATGATCACATGCGATCGAGGCGGTCATTTCGGCGGCCGGGAGGCCAAAGTCCGCCGGAATATCGAAGATCCAGCGCAACTCCACTCCATGATCACGGGCAGTCGCGACACGGGCGTCCTCGATCGCTTCCAGGAACGCTTCGGCCGGCAACTGATCACTCACGGAGATGTAGGGCGTCACGGTCAGTTCGGCGTACCGGATGTTCTGGGTCGCCATGTTGGCACCGACCTCGTAGGTCAGCAACCGGACGTCCTCGGCTGTCTTGATCAACTCGACCACCGAAACATAGATCGTGATGAAGTGCGCGAAGTCGTCGAATTGGAAGAATCGAGCAAGATCATCCGGGTTGCTCGGCACCTTTCCCGGGTGCCGCTCCGCGAGCTGGGCGACGATGCGCGGCGAGGCGGAGCCCACGTGATGGACATGCAGCTCAGCCTTGGGCAGACCCGCGATGAACGAATCGAGGCGGCTCATGGCTGAGTATCGAAGCGGCGGGCCGAGGCTTCCTGTTGCGCCATTCGGCGGAGGGCGAGGAGCACCGGCTCGATCAGAACGGTGCCCAGCGCGACGTACCGTACGGCCGACTCCGGGGAGTCCGTCGGTACGTTCGCCACCTCACGTTCAGCGATCTGTTCCATGTGGCTCCGGTAGTCCTCGAGCGCGGCTTCGGGAAGCTCGAACCCCGCCGAGTCGAGCGCATTCAGCGCCTCTGCCAAGGACGCATGAGCGGTGCAGTCCTTGGCATCGATTCGCCAGCCCCATCGCGTCATGAGCTCATGGACACGTTCGTGCGAATGCCCTGGTCCTACCGGACGGCTCACGGCCTCCGCCGCCACGGCCAGCAGGTCATGCACCGATTCTGGTGGGAAGTCCACGCTCTGCAGCACCCGTCGGGTTTGCGCGATGGTCAGGCCGGCGGAGTCGACGAGGGCACGGATCAGCCGCAGCCGTTCCACGTGGGCGTCGTCGTAGGTGGCCTGAGTGGCGGAAGTCAGCGAGCCCGGTGGCAGCAACCGCTCTCGCAAGTAGTACTTGATTGTCGCCACCGGCACCCCGCTCCGGGCGGCCAGCTCGGAAATCCGCACGATGCTCCTTGACAATGGATAGTGTCGCTAGCCAATATTGGAGAGTAATGGTTCCCAATATGAGGAGTCTCTCATGGCGTCCATCCTTCCGTCTCGCATGACTCACCAGTACGACGGTGATCTGGTGCTGTTCCTCATCGGCATGCGGGTCAACAAGCCGTGGCGACCGGATCTCTGGCTACCGGTGTTCCGCGCGATGCCGGGGATGCTCGCCGAACTGGCTCGAGACCCGGAGTCGGGGTTTCTCGGCTCACGATTGATCTTCGATCCGCGCGGTCCCTGGCTGGTGCAGTACTGGAATTCGGTGGAGAAGCTCTACGAGTACGCAAGCAACCAGCAGGCGACGCACCGTCCGGCATGGACAGCCTTCAACGCCAGAGCCCGCAACGCGCCGGGTGCGGTAGGAATCTGGCACGAAACCTTTCAGGTCGCCCGAGCCGAGTCGATTTACGTCGGCATGCCGCCGTCCGGACTGGCGGCGGCCACCAACCTCGTTCCGGTTGGCAAGCGGAGCGATCGGGCGGTTCAGCGGATCGCTGCCTAGCTCGCGATATTGGCCGGTTGACGGCGGAGTCGGAGATAGCCTGACTCGGTGCTCGCATCTGCGCCGGCCAGCTATGGCTATTTCGGGCCAGCCGGAACCTTCTCGCATCAGGCCCTGCTGAGCCTGCCGGCGCTGGCGGGCGAGCCGATTCCCTACGCCACCGTAGGCCAGGCGCTCGATGCGGTACGGGCTGGCGAGGTCACGGCGGCCCTTGTTCCGATCGAGAACTCGGTCGAAGGCGGAGTCACCGCGACGTTGGACAACCTGACCTACGGCGAGCCGTTGGTGATCATCCGTGAGGTCTTGCTGCCCGTCCAGTTCACCCTTTTTGGCCGGCCCGGCACGCGGTTGGACGAGGTCCGGAACGTTCTGACCCATCCGCATGCCGCCGCGCAATGTCGGGACTGGCTCGCCGCCAAGTTGCCGCAGGCGCTGGTGACAGAGTCCGGGTCGACAGCGGGTGCTGCAGCGGAGGTGGCCAATCCGGATTCGCGGTTTGATGCCGCCATCTGCGCCAAGATCGCCGGTGAGAAGTTCGGGCTGGAGCCGTTGGCCGCCGAGATCGCTGACAACCCGGATGCGGTGACCCGCTTCGTCCTCGTCTCCCGCCCTGGCAAGGTCGGTCCTCCGACTGGCGCGGACAAGACCACCATGGTCCTGTTCATGCGGGAAGATCATCCCGGCGCGTTGCTGGAGATCTTGGAGCAGTTCGCCAGCCGAGGTGTGAACCTCTGCCGGATCGAGTCCCGGCCGACAAAGCGCACCCTGGGCGACTACTGTTTCTCGGTCGACGCGGAAGGCCATGTCGCCGATGCGCGGCTGGCCGAGGCGCTGATGGGACTCCACCGGATCTGCGCCGATGTCGTCTTCCTCGGCAGCTATCCGCGCGCGGACCGTACCGAACCTCGGGTGCCACGCGGAACCTCCAACGCTGACTACGCCGCCGCCGCCGAGTGGCTCAAGCGGCTCCAGGGCTGACCTGACAGTCGCGGTGGAGAGGCTGAAAGCGAGGTCGCCGTCCCTATCGCGGAACCCCGGACGTTGGCACGGCCTCAGCAGGAGCGGCCTCGGCAAGAGGGGCAGTCCCCGGGGGTGAGGCGCCGTTGGTCGATGGGTCGCCGGTCACGGCTGATGGTCCAGCCGTGATCTCCCGGCGCAGCCGAGGAACTCGGAGCAGCAGCGCGCCGGGCTGCACCTCGGCCAGCAGGGACGTGCATTCGCCGACCGTGTCACCGTCCATCTGGTACTGGTCGGGACGATCAACGGTGATCTTGACGCGCTGGCCGGTGAGCCGATCCAGTTGATCATCAAGGCGCCGCTGCCGAATCAGCACCCGCGTGGTCAGCCGCACCCAGTCGCGAATGCCGCGGGGTGAGGCGATGACCACGTCCAGCAGACCGTCGTCTGCTTTGGCGTCGGGAATCAGCTGGATGTTGGCCTGGAGGTAACCGACATTGCCGATCACGATGAGATGCGCTCGACGTTTCATGGGGGCGCCATCGTCCACCTCGATGGTGGTGTTCAGGGCCGGATGCTTGGCGTTCTGTGCGGCCGAAAGAAAGTACGCCGCTGATCCCACCGCCTTCTTCAGGTCCGGATTGGTGCCCTGCATGATCACCGCATCCAGCCCGATGCCCGCCATCACCGCGAAATGATCACTGGCTTGATCATCAAAGGTGACTTTGACCAGGTCGATTGGTTTGTCCAATCCGTCAAAGGCAACATTGAGAGCTGCCGCCTCGTCGAGCGGTATGCCGAGGTTCTTGGCCAGCAGGTTGCCGGTTCCGGCGGGGATCAGGCCGAACGGGATGCCGGTACCGGCCAGGGCCGAGCAGACGACCCGGATCGTGCCGTCACCACCGGCGCCCAGCACGAGGTCAACGCCCTCCTCGATAGCTCGCTGCGCCATGGCGCGGCCCGGATCTTCCTCGGTGGTTTCCAGCCACAGCGGCCGCTGCCAGCCGCGGGTCTTCACTTCGTACTCGACATGACGCCGGAATGTCGTCCAGTCGGTCACTCGAGCCGGGTTGACGATCACCGCGCAACGCTTCTGCATCGCCCGTGGGACGGCCGGCGGAGCCTTGCGTACCAGATCGGTGACCAGCTCGTGAGGAACCGGAACCTTCACCCCGGCCAGGATCAGCGCGAGCGACGCAACGAACGCGCCCAGCAGGGCGCCGCCGACGACGTCCGATACATAGTGCGCACCGCTCAACCAGCGGTCGACACCGACCGCGATGACGAGTGCGCCGCCCGCCAATCCCCACAGCAGCCTTCTCGGCGCGGTCTGCCGGGTCACCGCAAAGGTTGCGCCGACGGCGATGGTCGACGCGACGATGGCCACCGTGTGGCCCGACGGGTATGCGTACCCCGTCGACGTCAGCAGATCCAACCCTTGCTCCGGCCGCTCGCGCTGCAGACTGACCTTGAGCAACGCGGAGGCGCCCCAGCCCAACGGGATGATCAAGATCAAGGCGATGGCGAGCTGGCGCAACCGGTGCCGGTACGCCCACAGCGCGAGGCCCGCCAGTGCCACGTACACCAACCCTGGCCAGGTCAGCAGCGCCCATGCGCTGACGAGCTGGGCGGTCGGTGAGGCAATGTCAATGGTTGGGGCAAGCCACCGCTGATCCAAGGCGGCTAGCGGCGGCCAGGAGAAGGTGAGCCAGGTCCACACCACGAACGCCACGAGTAGCCCGATGACGATGGCGATCGTTGATCGAGTAGGGGGCCTGCGGACCATGGTGTGGACCATCATCCCATCGGGTCGGCTTGCTTACTGGGTTTCTGACTGGTCCGCTCGGCGGCTCGTGCTCGGCAAGTGCTGGGGGAGTGATGAAGGAATCGGCCAACGGGTGTGCCACTGGTCGGCGTTGATCCGAAGCCGACCGGCGCGACGGCTCGGTACGCTGACTGGGTGATCGACGTCAAGGTTCTCCGTAGCGACCCCGGCCTCGTCCGAGCATCGCAGCGCGCTCGGGGTGAGTCGGTGTCGCTTGTCGACGACCTGCTCGCTGCGGACGAGACCCGCCGCAACGCGATCGCCCGCTACGAGGAGCTCCGGGCTGAGCAGAAGGAACTCGGCAAGCACGTGGCGAAGGCCAGTGGCGAGGAGCGTCAAGCGCTGCTCGAGCGAACGAAAGAGCTCGCCGACCTGGTGAAGAAGGCCGACGGCGAGCGAGCTGAGGTGGCAGCGGCCTTCGATCAGATGCTCAAGCTGGTGGGGAATCTCGTCGCGAACGGCGTGCCGCAGGGCGGTGAGGACGACTACGCGCTGCTGGAGACACACGGTCGGCCGCGGGACTTCGACGCCGAAGGAATCGTCCCCAAAGATCATGTGGAACTCGGTCAGCTCCTCGGTGCCATCGACATCGAGCGGGGCGCCAAGGTGTCCGGCAGCCGCTTTTATTACCTGACCGGCCAGGGCGCCGAACTGGAACTGGCGCTGATCAACTTCGCGATGAGCGTGGCGCTGCGGAACGGATTCACGCCGATCCTGCCGCCCGCTCTTGTCAAGCCGCACGCCATGGAAGGGACAGGGTTCTTAGGTCAGGCGGCTCAGGACGTCTATCACCTCGT
>DATFOP010000290.1:0-4931 GCA_035265505.1 Propionibacteriaceae bacterium
ACGTACAAGCTGACGGCCAGCATCTCGGCGCCGTCGGCGGTCGGATTGTCGCGGAGGTCATCCAAGGACTGATCGAGGGCGACCCGTCGTCCTACCTATCGCTCGAACCGGACTGGACGCCGACGTACGGCTCGAACGACAGCTTCATCATGACCGACTTGCTCACCACCGCCGGCGTGGTCGGCTCGCTGAGCTGATCGCTCACGCACCCTCCTCCGCTGAGGCACGTTCTCTGGAAGGGCGCCTCGGGAGTGCGAAGAGTGTCAGGTGCAGCGGGCAGAGAGCCAAGCGGTGTCTCGGGGGGCGGAGGCCGCCGGATCAGGTCATCCGCCTGAGCTGACCTTGTCCAGCACGTCGGCGATCCGACGCACTACGAGCTCCGGCCGATAACGGGCGGCTAACTGCTGAAGGTCATTCGCCACGGCGCGCCGTCGCTCGGGGTGATCGAGGAAGTAGGTCAGCCGTTCCTCGAGTTGATCATCGCCGCGTTCGTAGAGCACATCAGGGTGGTTGCCGGTGATCTCCGGGTAGCTGCCAACGCGCGGGAGGATGCAGCAGGTGCCGGTGTACATCGCCTCCAGGGTGGAGATGCCCAGACTCTCGTGCGTCGCGGTGGAAACCTGTAACGCGGCCCGCCACAGCGCCGCGTAGTACACCGGCAGTGGCATGTTATTGCCGAGAGCCACTTGGTCAGCGAAGTCCCGGGCGAGCGCCGCGACGGCCGGTCCGCCGGCTTGGTCAGGCTGAAACCTGCGGGTGAACAGCACCTGAGCGTCGTAGCGAGGCAATACCCGGCGCATCACCCGGGCGAACATGTCCGGATCCTTGCTAGCGACGGGGGCGTGGTTGAAGACGATGGTCGGCAGAGCGTCCCGCTCATCGGTGCGTGATGCTTCGATTCGTGCCACATCGAGCGGCAGTCCAACGACCTCGTAGCGGGCTTCCAGCGAGGCGGCGAGCGGCTCATTGAATGCGCCGATGCTGGTCCGGAGCGTGTCCTGCATCTGATGAGAGACCAGCAGGATCTTGTCCAGCACACACAGATTGGCGAGATCGGCCGTCTCCATACCGGGATATACCTCGAAGCGGAAGGTGTCGGTGGGATCCCAGTGACTGCCGTGTGTATATCCGATCATTGGTACGTCGAGCCGGAGATCCAAGATCATCCGCCGAATCTCGGCTGGAAACACCGAGAACGCGTGGAAGACGAAGATCACGTCAGGTGGGGAGGTACGCAGCAAATCCAACACACCCTCGTAGGCGCGCAACAGCCAACGAAGTCTCCGTACGTCCCCGTTCTGATCACCAAGATCGGGAATGTACGGCTGCCGCACATCCCAGCCAGCTTCCCGAAGCCCGGTACGGATCGCCTCCGAAGAGGTAATGGCGTAGCCGATGGCATCGCTGGACGGCGGTGATCCAGGAGCCGACTTCTGTTCCACCGGCACGGTATAGGCATCCAGATAGAGCAACCGCCTCGCTCCCGTGAGTGTGCTCTGCCGGGTCATGTCTATTCCACCGGATTGATCTTGTAGCCGAGGACGGCGTAGTCCTGGGGGCCGTAGAGCGCTCGCTCAACCAGTTCGATACCCACCTCTGCGCCGCGCACACCCTCCAGCGGGGACGTCGCCGGGTGCAGAGGCCGCACCTCGACTCGCTCGAAACCGGAGGCGGACACCAGGAACTCGACCAGTGCTGGAGGCAGCGGTGAGCGGTGCGTCGGGTCGTTGAAGAAGTCGCAGGCCGCCATCTGCAAGTTGTGTGGATTGGGCGTCTCCAGAAGGAGGCAACCCCCGGCCCGCAGAGCGCCGCGGGCCGCCTCGATCAAGGCGAGCAGGGTCTCTACGTCCAGGTGTTCGATCAAGTGAAAGGCCGTCACCAGGTCGAGTGAGTTCGGCGGCAGGGTCGCGAGGTGCTCGATTCCGTCGCCAAGGACTATGTCCAGGCCGCGCGCCCGCCCGGACTCCACAAAGGCAGGATGGGAATCAACCCCCGCCGCGGGGATGCCAACGTCGGTCAGCAACGTCAGCCACTCTCCCCGGCCACAGCCGATGTCGAGGACTCGTACGCCGTCCCGGCCTGCGCCAGCATTGACGAGCTGTTGAACGTCGGGCAGGTAGCCACGCAGCTTGGCTGTGATCTCCTCCGCCGTGCCGCGGAAGCGAGCAGCGAAGTCGGCATAGAGGGCGGCGAAACGGGGGCCGCTCCCGTCGACCTTCTCCCGGAGCTTGGCCAGATCTTGTTGCAGTTCCGACGCCCGCTGACGGGTTGCCGCCAGGTCCCGTACGAGTTCTCGGACCTCGGCCTCGAGCGCCTCGATACGTTGCTGCAAGCCCGCATCCCGCTCGTCAGTTGCTGCCAACGTCATCCAGCGGCCACCGCGCCAGCACCGGGCTCGGGATCGACCTTCGCCTTCCCCGGCTCCTCCGGCCGTGGAATGGTACGCAATACCTTGGCCGGACTCCCCGCGACGATGGTGTACGGCTCGACGTCCTTGAGCACGAGCGACCCCACGCCGACAACGGAATGGGCACCGATCCGGCACGGGGCGACGATGATGGCGTTGCTGGAGACCCACGCGCCCTCTTCGATCACCACGTCGCGGCCGGATTGGGGCACGGCGACCTGACGCTCCGCGCCAAACTTCGTCCAGTCGTGGGTGCCGGTCAGCACGGAGACGCTATGACCGAAGAAGGCATAGTCGCCGACAGTGATGTCGCCCGACGACAGGTTGAACAAAGCATTGTTGACGATCGCCGTCGGCGCGATGTGCAGCCGCGTCGGATCTCCGTAGATCAGCGGTTTGTGCAAGGCCGGATCCTCGGTCGGTCTCCCCCGGTTGTTCGCCGCGTTGGCAGGCGCGCGCTCACGGACGGCGGCGACGGACTTCTCCACTGCCGAACGCGCCCTCTCCAGGAGTGACATGAACATCACCTTCCGCGTTGATCGAGGACCACTTTGCCAGGGTTCGCCGCGCTTGTCCCGCGCCCGGTCGCTGGCCGCCCGATCGTAGACCTGTGCGTGTGTGGCCGCGATGACGTCCCAGCTGTGGTGCGCGACGACCGTATCCGCTGCCCTCCTCAGTCGATCGGCCAGCGCAGGCTCGCTCAGCACCCGACCCAAGGCGTCGGTCAGTGCGGCCGTGTTGCCCGGCGGTACTCGTAGCACGCCATCGATTTGGGTCGGTTCGGTGAGCTGGCCCGGTGCGGCCGTCGCGACTACCGGTACGCCCGCCGCAAAGGTGGCCAGCAGTGAGCCAGACTTACGCGTCACACCGGCATTGAGCGGCAGCGCCACGACGTCCACGGCACGAAGGAGCCGGGAGACCTCCGCGTCGGGCAGATAGCCAGTGATGTGCACCCGCCCCGTCATACCGGCGGCCGCGGCCGATTGGTGAAGGCTGTTCAACAGGGCGCCGGCCGCCGCCTCACTCACCGAATGGCTCTCGACTCCACCAATCAGAACGAGGTGAACGTCTGGCCAGGAATCGCGAAGAGCGGCGACGGCGTCGATCAGCCGGTCGAGCGACTTCTCCGGATGCAGGAAGCCGAAGAAGGCGACGAGCGGAGCACTGGGATCGGCACCTAGCTGACGGCGGGCCGACTCGCGGACCCGGCTGGGGTCCCCGGAACCTATCGCGACATTGAGGCCGATGGGGACTTCTAGGGCAGCTGGCACGCGAGATCCGAACCGCTGCACCAAGACGTCGCGGTGCTCGCTCGAACAGATCAGGACGCGATCTGCACGTGGCACGAGCAGCAACGTCTCCCGATCAGCCCAACCTCGCCTCTCCACCGCCGACCACAGGCGGGAGAACAGGGGACCCCCCCGGCGACCCGCCCCCCAGACGCCGTATTCGTGGAGAGTGACGATCAGCGGGATCCGTCGAGGTAGCAGCAGCGGCAGCAGGCCGATCGCACGAGAGAAGCGGAACACCGAGGGGGCGAACTGCACGTGAATCAGGTCAAGGTGGAGGCGGCGGAGACGGGCGGCCGCGGTGAGCACTCCGAAAACGCTCCAGCGCCTCGTCACGCCGACGGCCCGACCGCTGCTTTGATCCGCCCACTCCGCGGTAGTCAACAAGACGGGCTCCAGGCCGCCCTCGGACAGTTGCGCGGCGAGCCGGCTCGCGTAGTGGGCTACGCCGTCGCGGGTGGGATCGAGGTATCCGCAGACAAGCCCGACCCGAAGAGGCACAGCCATCAGTGAACACCACGTGAACCTCTGCCTCGGGTGCCTAGGCGGCGAGGCCTCGAATGGGTACTCATCCTTCAGGAGCGACTAGCGCGGTGTCGTACGCTCGAAGGCGGCTCTGTTGGCGGAATGGGGAGGGATTCGGTGCCTGAGGCCCAGGCTCTCATCGCCGAGCGATATCGCTTGGTGCGCCTCGTGGGTACCGGGGGCATGGGCGAGGTCTGGGAAGCCTGGGACGAGCGGCTGGAGCGACGGGTCGCGCTGAAACAGCTGCGTCGGCAGTCTGGTCTGTCCGCTAGCGACGCGGAGCTGGCTAACCGTCGGGCGATGCGCGAGGCTCGGATTGCCGCCCGGTTGCATCACCCTCACGCGGTTCCGGTCTTCGACGTGATTGAGCATGAGGGTCAAGCCTGCTTGATCATGCAGTTCATACCCTCGATCACCCTGTCGGCCGTGCTGGCCGAAGGCGGACCGTTGCAACCGGATGAAGCCGCCAAGGTGGGGGCGCAGATCGCTTCGGCACTCGCCGCCGCCCACGCGGTCAACATCGTCCACCGCGATGTCAAGCCGGGAAACGTCTTGATCGCCGAGGACGGTACGGCGCTGATCAGTGATTTCGGAATTTCCCGGGCACTGGGCGACGCCACCTTGACCACCAGTGGCATGGTGCACGGCACGCCGGCCTTTCTCGCTCCAGAGGTGGCCCGAGGCGAGGCCTCCAGCTTTGCCTCCGATGT
>DATFOP010000291.1:0-4285 GCA_035265505.1 Propionibacteriaceae bacterium
ACCAGCTCGACGACCAGCACGCTGGCTGACGCACCGAAGACCAAGGCTGCCGCGGCGTACCGGCTGAGTCCTGCCGTACGTGGAAGCTCATGCACGACCTTGCCGGGATTGCCATCCATCGCTGGATCATAGAGACCTCAAGAGAGACCGTCGTCGCTGCGCCGCACGATCGCTTGCCATCCGTCCTCGCATTTTGACCATGAGCGTCGGAGGTCAGAGCCGTGAACGCCACGTTCAGCGCGGCTCTCGTGTCCACATCCAGGGCCAGGTGATCAAAGCCCAAACGCCGGCGGCTACGGCAAAGGCCAACACCAGATACCAGGGCCACTCGCCCATCAGATCCAGCAGGGAAGCACCGGCTGGCTTGCGGTTCAGGTAGCCGTAGTTGGTGCCGAGGGCAAGGTTGATGGGCATGACCACCGCGGCCCATCCCACCGTGACTGCCAGCGCCAGCCGGTAGCTGCGCCAGCTTGGGTGCAGTCCGAGGCCCCAGGTCAGGTAGATGACAGCCCACATCACCAACACATGCTGAAGCCAGTAGGAGACAAACTCCAGGACTGGAGCGATATCCAGATCCAGGTCGGGGGTGAGCAGCGCCTGCGGGTTGAGAGTGAGCCCCCAGTAGTAGGTCAGGGCCAACGCCCATGGCCGCCGGCTCCACAGCGCAAAGCCCGTGACCAATCGCAGGGCGTCGGACAGGTGCAGCGGGAGCGACTGCTCCAGCACGAACAATGGCGGGACCAGCCAGACAGCCATGAAGCCGAGCGTCACCGCGAACTGAACGACCGCGAAAACGCGCGTGAACCTCTCGGCCAGCGGCGTGTCACGGTGTCGACGACCAAACCTTACGAGCAGCACAGCGCCGATGACCGTCAGCGCCAGCAAAGCCCAGTGTGTGAGGCCGTACGGCGCGAACGTCGGGTCAGCCGCCGACATGTCCACGTTGACAACGCTAGGGCGGGCGCTGGCTGCTGGTCCCTTCAAATTCCGACCAGTTCATCAAGGACCAGCCACCACCCAACACGTCAAGCTGCATCGAGGCTGAATGCCGCTCCTTCGCCGCTCAGCCTGTTACGGTCGGGCCGATCCCAGGTGATCGAGAGGCTTACCGTGACTGCAGTCCTCCAGCGGGCGGACACTGCGATCAGCCCAACCGTCTCGGCGAATCACCTGTGGCTGCCCAGTGTCATGCGGTGGGCTGTCTACGTGGTCGCTGCCGCCGCGGCGACGTGCTACCTCGTCGTGGTGATCATGAACCTGCACACCCGGCTGGGCCTCAATCATGTCGATGGGGCTTGGCTGAACCAGGCCCAGGACGCCAGGCGAGGCCTGTTGCCGCCGCCACTGTCGTCCGAGGGGTACTACTCCGGTACGCGCTACCAGCCGTTGGCGATCGCCATGCTGGCCGTAATAGGCGGGGTGCTGGGCGACGACATCACCGCGGGCAGGCTGCTGAACCTGCTGTCATTTGCAGCGGCCCTTGCCGTCGCCGCCTTCTGGATGTGGTGCTCACGAGTACCGGCTCCGCTGATCTACGCATTGCTCCTGCTTGCTGGAGCCACGTCGGCCGGCTCCCTTTCCATGATCAGCGTTCGCTCCGACGCGCTACCGGCCGCGTTCCAGTTGGCGGCGGTCGGCATCATCGCGTTGCAGAACGGACGTCCGAAACACTCGGCCCTGGTGCTGAGTGGCGCGCTGGTCGGCGCCGCACCGGCATTCAAACTGACGGCGCTCTGGGCGCTCGTCGCCCTCCTACTCTGGCTCGCCTACCGCCGGGAGTTGCGCGAGGCCGCGGTAATGCTCCGCGCGGCGATCGTGAGCTTTGCCTGCCTGTTCCTGCCGTTCGTTATCAGTAGCCGCGGCGGCGCCCTTACTCAGCTTGCGGCCGCCACCGTTTCGGGTGAGGACCCGCTCTGGCGCCTCGACAAGGCGTTCGTCAACTTGGCGTACTACTCCTCGAAGGGCGACGTCGTCACCCTGCCACTGCTGGCCGCAGCCAGTGCGGCTGTCCTCCTCGTGGTGTACCAACGCCGCATCACCGTCCTCCACGTTGCCCTGGTGCTGGCTTTCGCGCAGGTTTTCATGATCAGCGCCGACCGCGGCGTCGGACCCAATCAGCTCATCGACGTCGTCCTGCTGTCCCTCGTCGCGGTCGGCATCGAGATAGCCGGCGCATTGCGTACGCTCGCCGACCCAGCGGCCGGACAGCTCGTCGCGCTCGCCGTCGTTCTGGTGCTGGCGGTCGGCGGCACCCTCATGCAGTGGAACAAGGGCCCGGTCGTCGCGGCGCTGCGGGGGACGATTGCGCCGCAGGTGGTACGTGATCCGCTCGCTGGAAGGGTGCCTCCAGGCACACCGCTGTTGTCGGAGGACCCCGGACTGCCGGCTGCCCGCGGCGAACGCGCTGTCGTCGGTGATGCGTTCATGTTTCGCCGACTCGCCGCCCAGCGGTCCGGCTGGTCGGAGGACCTGGCGCGGCGTGTGGAGGCCCACGAGTTCGGTGCCGTCGTTCTTCTTAAGCACAGTCGGCCCGGCGCTTTCTGGTACGCCAACTTCCACTTCGGCACGACCGTACACACCGCGATCGTGAGAAATTACCGACTTGATCGAACCCTGCCGAACGGCATGCTGCTCTATGTGCCAATCCGATGAAACGGGTTGAAGGAACCTCTCGGGCGGAAGCGCCCGCTTCGTGGCATTGCACGACTTGCGCTATAGTTTCCGGGCGCCGAAGGGCGTAAGCAGTTGGGTCGACAAGGCCCCGTAGCGCAGTTGGTTAGCGCGCCGCCCTGTCACGGCGGAGGTCGCGGGTTCGAGTCCCGTCGGGGTCGCGAGAGCGGCGAGAGAGCCCAATCTGTCGCCGCCCCTTGCCCATGCGGTACGTTGCGCGGGCACGGCCAGGTAGCTCAGTCGGTAGTAGCGTTCGCCTGAAAAGTGAAAGGTCGCCGGTTCGATTCCGGCCCTGGCCACATCTGATGTTGCGACAGTTTTCCTGATCGCACACCGCCTAAGCTTCCCGCCGCCGCTCACCGCATCCATCGCGCACGCTAGCCCGGAATCCCTCTACAAGGCCTGTCAACTGCCGGAGGAGGGAGGCTGACCATGCTTCGCCCGGCACTGGCAGATCGAGAGCCGACGCGCCCGTCCGACGACCGTCACCAGCGCACTAAGGTGACAATCACCGCACATGATGGGCAAAGCAGGCTCTCACCACGGAGGGAATCGACGTTCGTGACCGTCTTCTCCGATGACGAGCCCGACATCCTCGTGCGGGGTTTCGTGTCCGGAGACGAGTCGGCCCTTGAGGCGATCTATCGCCGCTATTCCGCCCTCGTCTACACCGTCGCCCTGCGCTCGCTGGGTGACGTGACCGAGGCCGAGGACGTCACTCAAAAGGTCTTCGTTGCCGCGTGGAGCGGTCGGCAGAACTATCAACCCGACCGGGCGAGTTTGCCCGCCTGGCTGCTCGGCATCACACGGAACAAGGTGGTGGACGCACACCAGGCGCGGAGCAAGCAGCGCCGGATTCAGACCGAGCTGGCCGCGGACTCTCAGCCGCCGTCCGATCCGATCGACATCGCTGAACGCCTGATTCTCGCCGAGGAGATCGCCAAGCTGGATGAGGTGCCTCAGCGGGTACTCCGGATGGCGTTCTACGAGGACCTCACCCACGCTCAGATCGCCGAGCGGCTGCAGATGCCGCCGGGCACGGTGAAGAGCCACATCCGTCGCAGCTTGATCAAGCTGAAGCGCCGATTGGAGGTCTGGACCGATGCATCCGAGTCCTGACGTCCTGGCGCTGCTGGCACTCGGCGAGAAGGCCGGTACCGCCGAGGAGCGCATCCACGTCGACGGCTGCCCCGTGTGTCTGGCAGAAGTGGCGGAGTTCGTTCGGGTCGCCGCAGTCGGTCGGAGTGCGACCGCGACCGATGAGTTACAGCCGCCGCGTCCGGAGGTCTGGCAGGCCGTACGGTCTGAACTCGGCTTGGGCGAGGGAACCACCGCTCCCCCTCCTTCCGACGGCAAGGTTGCGGAGGTGCCGCCCGAGACCGTACAGGAGCTGCCGAGGGACACGTCATCTCGTGAAAGCACAGGCACGGGTTCATCGGCTGCCGTGCCCCACTCAGGTCGTCGAAACTCCAGAGGGCGACGGGCATTGTCATTGGCACTCGCCGCGGCCGTTGCCCTGGTCGTGGGCTTTGGGCTGGGCTTCCTGGTCGACCGTGTTGTCCAGCCCACTCAGACAGTGGTCGAACGAGCGCAGTTGCAGGCGCTCCCAGCCTGG
>DATFOP010000292.1:0-2220 GCA_035265505.1 Propionibacteriaceae bacterium
ACGAGCCGAGGGCTGACGCCGTCGGGAAGCACGTTGCCGGCACGCTGGTCGAAAGGCCCAGATGGTCGGCCTCGCGAGGCTGGGCGCGCAGCCCGTGCGGCCCGTCCGACACCATGATCCGCGGAACGCCGAGCCGCTCGATTGGCGCGGTGTACCAGAAGGCCGACCCGATCACCAGCGACGCCTTCTCCTCCAGGGTCAACTCGGGAACGAGCGCGGTCAGGTTGGACGGCACGTCAGGCATGGCGGTACTCCTCGGCGAGTCGGGCGGTGGCTTCCTTGTCTAGCACCTCAGCCGACCATCGCATTCACTGGTGTGAGCTGGTCGACGTCTTTCCGCACAAAGCCACAGACGCGCAGCCGTACGGCCCGGAACCCGTCCATCTCTCCGCACAAAGCCGCAGACGTCCGGACGAGATTGCCGCGTCATTGTCCCGACGCGGCGTACGACGCAGGATGGGCTCATGACAACCAGCCCGGCGGTCGACGCCGAGGCGGGCCTGGGTGAGCCGGCCGCGGATCGGTCCACCCGGTGGTGGGCTCGATTCGCCGGAGCGGTGGCCGGCCTGGTGGGACTGGCCGTGGCCGATTTGGCCGCCTGGCTCATCGCTCCGACCAGTTCGGTCGTACCGGCGGTCGGTGAGTTGATCATCGGGCTGCTGCCGGCGAGCCTGGTGAACTGGGGCAAGGACACCCTGGGCACCGCCGACAAGCCGGTCCTGCTGATCATGATCTTCGCCGGTGTGCTGATCCTCGCCGGCCTGGCCGGCCAGCTGGAAGTTCACCGACGGTACGCCGGGGCGCCGATCTTCGTCGGGCTGGCGGTGATCGCGGTGGTGGCCCTGGCGGCGGCAGCCGACGTGCAGGTGCGCGGTTACCTGACAGTGCTGATCGGTCTCTTCCTCGGCTACCTGGCCTTGCACGCCATGATCAACCGGTTGCGTGACTGGCGGGTGAAAAGCGGCGCGCATGGGGGCGACGCCATGAACGCCGAAACGACCGGCCGCCGGCGCTTCCTCGGACTCACCCTGCTGCTCGGCGCGGCTGCGACCGTGACGGCCGTCGCCTCTCGCGTGCTGCTCAACGCCGCGGGCGCGGTGTCGGAAGCGCGCTCTCGATTCCCGCTGCCGCGGGCGACGAAAGCTGCCGAACCGGTGCCACCGGGGGCCGATCTCGACGTGCGCGGTCTGTCGCCGTACCAGACGCCCAATGCCGACTTCTACCGCATCGACACGGCCCTGCAGATTCCCTTGATCGATCCCGCCACCTGGAGCCTCACCATCACCGGGTTGGTGGAGAACGAGATCACGATCAACTATGCCGACCTCGTCGCCAAGCCGCTGGTGGAGCACTACACGACCCTGACCTGCGTCTCGAACGAGGTCGGCGGCGATCTGGCCGGTAACGCGCTGTGGCTGGGCTATCCGATCCGCCAACTGCTCGCCGAAGCCAAACCGCAGCCGGGCGCCGACATGGTGCTGTCCACCAGCGACGACGGCTGGACGGCCGGCACGCCGTTGACCGCGCTGACCGACCCGGACCGGCAGGCCCTGCTGGCCATCGGCATGAACGGCGAGCCACTGCCGATCGAACACGGCTTCCCGGTCCGGATGGTGGTGCCTGGCCTGTACGGCTATGTTTCGGCCACCAAGTGGGTCAAGTCGCTGAAGGTGACCACCTTCGATCAGGACGAGGGCTACTGGACGCCGCTGGGTTGGGCGGCGCTGGGTCCGATCAAGATCGCGTCGAGAATCGACGTGCCGCGGCGCTCCGTCCAGGCGGGCACCGTGGTGGTTGCCGGGGTCGCGTGGGCGCAGCACGTCGGGATCGCCGGTGTCCAGGTGCAGGTGGACGGAGGCGAGTGGCAGCAAGCAGATCTTGCGGAGATCACCGGCCCCGACACCTGGCGGCAGTGGCGATTCTCCTGGCCGGCCACCGAAGGCACCCACGAGCTCGCGGTTCGGGCTACCGACGCCAAGGGCAACCTCCAAACGGCCGCCGAAGCGCCTCCGGCGCCCGACGGAGCGACTGGCTATCACAAGGTCAAGGTCAAGGTCCGTTAGTCAGCCGACTCTCCCCGCCAGGGTGGGGCGGTGCACTAGGTTCTACTGGTGCGAATCGCGGTGACCCGGGAATCCTTGCCGGGTGAGGCACGAGTCGCCCTGGTGCCGGAATTGATCGGCAAACTTCGCGCCGCCGGTTACCAGATCGTCGTTCAAG
>DATFOP010000293.1:0-2404 GCA_035265505.1 Propionibacteriaceae bacterium
ACCCTCATCGGGAGCTAATCGAGCTCCACGAGGACAACCACGACAACCTCACCTGCTTCCACGGCGATAGCATCTGCCGTCGGTGTGCCAATGCCGCCGGCGTGTCCTACTAGGCCCGATCAGAGCATGACTGGGGCGAGGCCTCCGCCGCCGGGCTAATTCGGCAACGGTTGCCGAAACGTTCCAGAGGGTCGAATACTAATAGCTTGCGCCAATAGGCGAGTAGCGTATGTCTCAAAGAGTGACAAGAAGGCGTTTAACCACTCGGAGAGTTGCTAGCCGTTAGATGGCAGCTTCCCGATTGGCGCGGGCTCTTAGACGACCGGTGATCTCACCGGCTTCAAATCTCTACCTGCTCGAAGCGTACATTCCAGCCACCTAGTGTGGACGTTGGGCGACGACCGCCAGCTTCCGCACCCTTCGTGCACTTAGCCATTCTGCCCACCGCTCGTGTGCCATGACGAGTTCGTTGGACACTTGTGAGCCCAGCGCCGCAACGATGGGCGCACGGTCGCTCTGAAGCGCCGCCGCCAGACGCCCTGCCACTTCCGCATGGGATGCGGTGTGGTCCTCCACCCAACGTATCCGGAAGCCGGTGGCCTCGAGGAGCACGCGAAACTCGATGTCCGGAGTGAGCCAGACCTCCTCTCCTTGGGGAACGCGCCGTCTCTCCGCACTCGACAACGGCCGACCTTCTTCGAAGGTCAACCCGAATCGGCCGCCGGGACGCAGGAGCTTGCGCACCACGCGCACGAGCCGCCGCTTGTCCTCGAAGGCGAGCATCGTCTCGTACAGGAGGACGGCATCGAAGGAGGCGGCATCTATCGGGGGACAAAGGGCTTCTGCGACGATGAAGGTCGCGCGGCGGTCCAATCCCTGATGCTCGGCAGAGGTCCGGGCCAGGTGGATGGCCTCCGACGCGCGATCGACGCCCACTATCAGGCACCCAGTCTGCTGCGCCAAATGCAGGGCCGGGCCGCCGCTGCCGCAGCAGAGATCTAGCACTCTGGTCCTCGAATCCACGCCCGCAGCCCGCGCCAGGTCCAGGATCTCATGCGCGGACATGAAGCTCTCCTGGCCGACATATTCTTCCTCGCGATGAGCCTGGATATGCGCAGGGCCGCGACCAGGCGGGGCCGGTGGCCGCCGGATCGACGTTCGGTCTCGCTCGCTGCTCCCATCGCCGCTTCTACCGAGTCCTCAATCCGCGGGCAGGGCGGCTGTGGCCCAGATCGATTCTCACGGCTCTGCCCCACGTGAAGAATGAGGTCTCTTCCCCACTATCAACGCACACGCCCAGGTCGTTTACTTCCCTCATCGTGCAGTTGAGCGAACGTGACGTGTCCGCGTCACTACGGGCCGTTTGGGGACATTATTCGGCATAGTATGTTGGCACCGGAGTCTTCCATACAGCGCTCTACGCACTCGTACCCGTTTCGCGGCGGCACTATCCCGACTACGAAGTTGGCGAGGACAATGTCGCCCAGCAGGAGATGCGGATTGGCCACCTTCACCCGGAGGTCCTCCACCTCGTCGGCACTGGGCTATTATGGCCGGCCTGGGGTGTCAACTCCCAGTAATCCCTCTTAGAACCCGTTTCAAAACTCCCTAAGGTAGCGCCGGCAGATAAGCGCGCAGGTGAGGGTGAGGAAGGCCATATGCACGACCGGGTCGCGTTCCCAGCGGATGCGTAGGCGACGGTAGTTGTGCAGCCACGCGAAGGTACGCTCGACGACCCAACGCCATCGCCCGAGCCCCGAGCCGTGCTCGGTTCCCCGGCGGGCGATGACCGGTTTGACGCCGCGGCGCCATAGCTCGCGCCGGTAGCTGTTGTGGTCGTAGCCCCGGTCGGCGACGATGCGGTCGGGCCGCTGACGCGGTCGGCCTACCTTGCCTGCGACGGGCGTGATGCCGTCAACGAGCGGAAGCAGCTGGGTAACGTCGTTGCGGTTCCCGCTCGTCAGCGCGATCGCCAGGGGTACCCCATTGGCGTCCACCAACAGGTGGTGCTTGGAGCCGGTGCGGGCGCGGTCAACCGGCGATGGCCCGGTCAGCCCCCCCTTGAAGAGCACGGATGTGGCTTGAGTCCACGACCCCACGCGACCAGTCAATCCGGCTGGCGGCGTTCAGGCAGCGGAGAAGTTCGCGGTGCAGTCTCTCCCACACCCCTGTGCGCTGCCACTCCCGAAGCCGCCGCCAAGCGGTCACGCCGGAGCAGCCGATCTGCCGAGGGACCATCCGCCACGGCACCCCGGTTCTCAGCACGAACACGATCGCCGTGAACGCTGCTCGGTCGCTAACTCGGGGGCGCCCTGTCCGCTGTGGTATGCGATCCGGCAACAACGACTTCACCAGCTCCCACAGCTCGTCATCGACGAGTTCCGATCTCGCCATAAAGTACCTC
>DATFOP010000294.1:0-7993 GCA_035265505.1 Propionibacteriaceae bacterium
GGATTCGTGGCGTCAGAGATTGACGCTGCGGACCTGATGGATTACCTCGGGCCGTTTGTGGAGCCGGCCGCTGTGGAGGAGTTCGAGTTCAGCCGGGATTGGATGCGGCAGCAGTTCCTCCGGGTACGCAATCCCATGGCGTCGGGCGGCGTCGCGATGAAGCTCAATCTGCCGCCGAGCTACCTGCTGATCCACCGCGTCTGGTTGGGCGGTCTCGCTGTCTTGTCGCAGCTGAATGCTCGCGCAGCCTTCGGTGACGTGCTCGCGGAGTTCCTCCCAGGCTTTCGTGGCAAAACCGGCTGACGTCGGTCGGGTCACGACAGCGCCCGACCGAGCCAGAGCCGGATGCTGTGGAAGATCCGTCCTCCTACGCCGAGTCCGGATGGCTCAGTGCGGGTCATGCTGCAGCCTCCCGATCCGACTGCCGAGCCGCCGGGGCAAAGTCGGGCAGCGGATGCTTACGAGGCCGCCCGCGCGGACGCTTGCGCGCGACGATGGCGCCCTGCACGAACAGTTCGCCGCCCCAGACGCCCCAAGGCTCTCGCCGCTGCAGAGCGCCAGCTAGGCAGCGCTCCCGGATCGGGCAGTCGAGGCACAGCGCTTTGGCTGCTTCGACGTCTGCTGGGGCTTCGGCGAAGAACAGCTCAGGGTCCACCAGGCGACAGGGCAGCTCGGGAGGTCCTGCGTTGTGCGGCGTAACACCTGGGAAGGTCATCACGCCGCCACCTGCCTCATTCATTTCGGCCAGCTTTTCTGCTCGTGAGCGCCCAGACTCCTGGGCGACTCTTTTGGCCGGAAATCACGAAGGCCGCGATTCCCGGTTTGTCTGGGATCACGGCCCTGGAGGCTGTCGGCGCGTCTACACCGGCGGGCTGGTAGGAGGTGGTCCCAAACGAGTCGAAAACTTCATATCGGTGACGTGCACACCGCGGGTTGCGGCGATGTGCCCGCCCTGAGTTGCGTTGCTTGCCATCGCGATCCCAGCCATGGCGTACGCGTCCGCTGCTCCCTGCTGGAGCTGAACTGCCTGCGTCGGAGGAAGAGAACGGACGTTGAGGCGCCAGGATGCACGCCAGCGCGGCGCCTGCGACGCATCTCGACGTACGACCGCGAGATCAGGCGCAGGTCCGGCGAGCAGTGGGCAATACGTGAGGCGATTGTCCATCGTTGCCGCCCTCCTTTCACTGATCATGTTGCGGCTACTCGAGCGTCTTTTTGACGACAGCCGCGTACGCAAACTGCCGTCCTTGTTCACCCTAAGGGACCATCGCAAACGTGCGCAAACACTTTTATGCAGAAGTCGCGACCATTGCTCTGGCCTAGGAACCGTCTGCCGGTGATTTTTCTTGCGCCAGGATGGTTAAGACCTGTTCTCCGTACTTCTCCGCCTTCGCCGGGCCGAGTCCGACAGTCTTGATCAACTCGGCCGGCGATGCCGGCCGGGCTTCTGCCAGGGCAACCAGCGTCGCATCGGTGAAAACGCAATAGGCCGGCATGCTCTGTGCAGCGGCCTCCTGTCGACGCCACTCCTTGAGAAGAGTGAGCGTGCGCTCATCGAAAGTCGAGGGGCAATCGGTGTGCCGGCCGAGCTTGCGTTCTACCGAGTTGTGCAAAGTCTTGCCACACGATCGGCATTGCGCCGCCAGCACCGAGCCTCTTCCCCGTCCGCGCGGTGTCGTGGCGGTCAGCAGTGAGGCAGGCAGGACCGGATCGAGGAAACGCGACGCCTTGCGGGCGTTGCCACCACCGTTGCGGGTACGCGACCAGGAAATCCGGAGGTGTTGCCGAGCCCGAGTGATTCCGACGTAGAGCAGCCTGCGCTCTTCGGCAATCTGGTCAGGGGTGCTCGCCAAGGCAAAGGGCAAGGACCCCTCGTGCACACCGAGCAGCGCGACGGCGTCCCACTCGAGCCCCTTGGCGGAATGCAACGTGGAGATGGTCACGCCTTGCGCCGCCGGTACGTGCTGCGCCTCGGCGCGCCGCTCCAGCTCGGCAACGATGGCGGCGAGATCGACCGGCTCATTGACACCGTTTGACATGTCTTCGGCGACACTCAGCAAAGCGGCCAGCGACTCCCAGCGTTCGCGGACTGCCCCTGCTCCCGTGGGCGGCTCGGGAGTCCAACCGAGAGTGGCCAGAACGGCCTTGACGTGCTCGACGCCGCCGACGCCTGCCCCTGGGCCGGTCTCGGTCGTACGTAATTCGGTCCGCAAAGCCAAGAGCGCCTGCCGGACCTCCGGACGCTCGTAGAATCGCTCGCCACCCCGCACGAGGTACGGAATGCCGAGTTCTGAGAAAGCCTGCTCGACCGCCGGCGACTGAGCGTTGATCCGGAACAGCACCGCCATGTCCCGATAAGGCACGCCAGTAGCCGATAGACGGACGAGCCAGTCGGCGACCGCGGCCGCTTCGCTGGCCTCATCTGGCGCTTGGGCGAATTCCGGTTCGGGCCCTGGTGGCCGCTGGGCCTCCAAGGTCACCGCGCGCAGGCCCGCCTCGGCGGCGAGCTGTGACATCACTTTGTTGGCACATCCGACGACCTGCGGTGTGGAACGGTAATCGCGGACTAACCGGATGATGCTGGCCGACGGATACCGTCGAGCGAAGTCGGTCAAGAAGCCGGCCTTCGCGCCGGCGAACGAGTGGATCGTCTGGGCGGGATCACCAACCACGCAGACCTCTTGACGGTCACCACGCCACAGGTTGACCAGTGCCTCCTGCAACGGGCTGACATCTTGGTATTCGTCGACCACCAAGTGCCGGTACGTGCGGCGCACGGCATCGGCCACCTCGGGATGATCTGAGATGAGCGCGGCGGCGCAGAGCAGGATGTCTTCGAAATCGATCCTGGACCGGTCGCGCTTGGCCGCCTCATAGCCGGCGAAAATTCGGCCGATGGTCTCAGGGTCCAGGGAAGCAAGCACCCGATTGTGCTCCGTGGCGAGCCGCGGATAGTCCTCGACCGAAACGTTGCTGACCTTGGCCCAGGCGATCTCGCCAACCAAGTCACGCAGCTTCGGGGTATCGACTTTGACCCGCAGCCGGCTGGCCGCTTCGGCGACCAACGACATCCGGTTGTCCACGACCGCAGGCAATTCACCGCCATAGATCCGCGGCCAGAAGTACTGCGCCTGTCGCAGGGCTGCAGAGTGAAACGTCCGGGCCTGAACACCGTATGCGCCGAGCTGCTGCAACCGCCCACGCAGCTCACCGGCCGCCCGCGTGGTGAAGGTAACCGCCAGCACGCTGGTCGGGTTGTAAGCACCGATCGCTACCCCGTACGCGATCCGGTGTGTGATGGCTCGCGTCTTCCCCGTGCCAGCCCCCGCAATCACCGCCACCGGGCCGGCGAGCGTGTTGGCAACCTCACGCTGCTCGGGATCAAGCCCGGCCAGCAGCTCTTCCGGACTCGACCTGATGCCAACGACGGACACGCACGTCACCCTAATGGGGGCCGGTGACAGCTCCACCGGCGTCGGGAAGCTGGTAAGCCAGCCGGGTCTGGAAAACCGACGGGTCCCGCAGCATCGGCGCCCGCAGCCCTACCGGCACAAATCCGTAACGGAGATAGCTGCGCTCCGCAGTGACATTGCCGTCGGCGACATCCAGGACAAGCCGCCGTGAGCCTCGCACGATTGCCATCGTGGCGATTTCGTCGATCAGTCGTGCGGCGATTCCTCGCCCGCGCGCCTCGGGTGCCACGTACATGGCGACGATCAACATGTCACCGTTGTCCTGCACGAGGCCGACCGCGGTGCCGACCACCTTCTTCTGATCAACAGCGAGATAGGTTGAAGCGCGCGCAAGCCGGTCTCGCCATTGCTGATCACTCAAATGCTGCTCATCTTCGAAGACCGATTCGTAAGCCTGCGGCTCTTCGCGCAGCGCGCGTAGCCGGATTTCGCGGCAGACCTGCCAGTCGTCGGTTTCCGCGCGCCTGATGGTCACACCCACGCAACTATCGTGCCGCTAGTGCACGAGATGGCTGGTAGATGCTCCGCCGACGTCCGCCGGGCTCGAAATTGGGCAGGTCACCGGGCGGGGTCGCAGGCGAAGCCGATCAGCTCGGAGACGGTGTCGTGGTCGATGACTCGGTCGTCCTCGTCCACGTAGCGCTCGTTGGTTTGCCGGTTGGCGACGGTAGTCGGCCACATGCTGGGGCTCCCCTAGCTCGCGACCATCATTCGGGCGAGTCCCGTCCCGGCAGGGGCCATGGACGTAGCGTGAGCGTCGCACCACAACTGCGAGACGGTGTGACGAACGCAATACGATGCAGGCGAGTCGGTCGAAATAGGTCCGGCACTCATCTGGTTATACATAACGTGACTATGGAATCGACTCTCGAGCTGCCGACCGTCTTCACGACCCGTTGGTGCGGGTACTGCGTGCGGTTGAAGTCACAGCTGAACCGGGCGGGGATCGAGTTCCGCGAGGTCGACATCGAGAGCAACGCGGGTGCCGCGGTGTTGGTCGCTCAGGTCAATTCGGGAAATCTCACCGTGCCGACCGTGCGGCTTCCCGACGGCTCAGCGCTGACCAATCCGACGGCAGCCGAGGTCGGCAGCCGTCTTGAAGCAGCCGCCTGACGTGGCTTTGCCGGCAGTTACCTGCCTGGTAAAGGGATAGACAACCCCGGAATCCAGCGGGCCCTTAGCCGGCAGGGTGTCCTCGGCACCGTAAGCGCACGCTAGCTCTCGCTCCGGCTGTCGGTGGGCCGCCTTAGGGTGGTCCGATCATGAGCCTGCATCTCCATCGCGCCGAGCGCGCCGACCGGCTCGCTCTGGGATTGGGTGAGCTGCTCAGCACTCCGCTGGAGGATTCCTTCGTCGCCGAGATCGTCAGTGTCCCCACCCGCGGCGTCGAGCGGTGGCTAGCACAGCGTCTGTCGCACCGGTTGGGCGCGGCCCCCGGCGCTGACGACGGAGTATGTGCCGGAGTTGAATTTCCCTCTCCGCGCCGGCTCACCGCGCGCGCGATGAGCGGCGTCTGGAAGCTAGCGCCGGACGAAGATCCCTGGCACCCGGTGCACGCGGTGTGGCCCCTGCTGGACGTCATCCAGGCCGCGCGTGGTGAAGACTGGCTCAGCGTTCTCTGGTCATATCTCGGGGACCGTCCCGGTCACCGGCAGGACGGCGACTTGAGCGAGGTGCGCGGCGACCGGCGGTGGTCCATTGCCCACCACCTCGCCGCACTCTTCACCGGTTACGCGAGCAGCCGGCCGACCATGATCAACTCATGGCTCGACGGCAGGGATGTGGACGGGGTCGGGCAGCCGCTGTCAGTCGACCGCGCCTGGCAGGCAGAGCTGTGGCGGCGGCTACGCATACGGATCGGTGTGGCGAGCCCGGCGGAACGGCTGCCGGCCGGAGTCACCGAGCTGGCCGAATCGCCCGGCAGCACAGATTTGCCGAGCCGAGTGTCGATCTTTGGCGCCACCAGGATCAACGCCGATCAGCTGCTGATTTTGCACGCTCTGGCCGAGCATCGCGACGTCCATCTCTGGCTGACTCAGCCATCACCGACGCTGTGGTCGCGGGTGGCTGAGGATCCGCACGCCGCCCAGGTCGGGGCGCGGGCCGCATATTCCACCGCGGCGCACGCCCGGCACCCGCTCCTTCGCTCGCTCGGCCGCGACGCCCGCGAGCTACAACAGATGCTGGCCGCCGGAGGGGGAATCGCAATGGATGAGCACCTTTCCCCGGCGGAAACCTGCCGTGCCACGTTGCTCGCTCGGCTGCAGCATGACATCGCCAGCAATCGCACGCCGCAACCGGGCGACGCGCCACTTCTCCATCCTGATGACCGGAGCGTCCAGTTCCACGCCTCGCACGGCCCCGATCGCCAGGTCGAGGTGCTGCGGGAGCTGCTCGTGGGCCTACTGGCCGACGATCAAAGCCTGGAACCCCGCGACATTCTCGTGCTCTGTCCCGACATCGAGACCTACGCGCCGTTGATCTCGGCCTCGTTCGGGCTGGATGTGGGCGAGTCAATGGCCGAGCATCCGGGGCACCGGCTCCGTGTTCGACTGGCCGATCGCTCGCTCCGGCAGCTCAACCCCCTGCTCTCGGCGCTCAGCCGGCTAGTGGTCTTGGCGGAGTCACGGATGGAGGCATCGGCCTTCCTGGACTTCTGCGCCTTGGCTCCGGTCGCGCGCAAATTCGGTTTCAGCACCGATGATCTCGGGCGCCTGCATGAGCTGGTATCCAGGTCCGGCGTCCGCTGGGGCTTTGACGCCGCGCATCGCGAGCGGTACGGCATGTCCGACTTCTCCCAGAACACCTGGGCCGCTGGCCTCGACCGGATGCTCTTGGGCGTGGCCATGGACGAATCCGATGACCGCTTTCTGGGCACTGCGCTGCCGCTGGATGACGTGGACTCGCAGGACGTGGATCTGATCGGACGGCTGGCTGAATGCCTCGACCGAGTTCGCACCCTCACCGATTCCTTCGCGGCTCGCCGGCCGTTGGCCGGTTGGTGCTCAGCATTCCGGGAGGCTATCGACCAGCTGACGTCGGTCCGGCCCTCCGACAGTTGGCAGCTGGCTCATGCCTACGCGGAGCTGAGCGGCCTGGCAGAGGACGCGACCCAGACTCCAGCCACAGATGGCGAGGCAATGGTCGACCTCAGTCTCGCCGAGGTGGCGGCACTGCTCGCCGAGGCCTTCCGTGGTCGAGCGAGCCGGGCCAACTTCCGGACCGGCACGTTGACGATGTGCACCATGCTCCCAATGCGCTCGGTCCCTCACCGTGTCATCTGCCTGCTCGGTGTCGATGACGGGGTCTTTCCACGCCACCTAGAGGTTGACGGCGACGATCTCTTGGCTCTCGACCCATGGGTGGGCGACCGCGATCCGCGCAGCGAGGACCGCCAGCTGCTGCTCGACGCCATCATGGCTGCAATTGAGCACTTGGTGGTCGTCTACGCCGGCATGGATCCGCGGACGGGCGCCAAGCGCCCGCCAGCGGTACCCATCGGCGAGCTCCTGGATGCCCTCGACCGCACCGCTCGGACCGCCGACGGGAAGCCCGTCCGCAGCAAGATCACGACCGAGCATCCGCTGCAGCCGTTCGACCTCCGTAACTTCGGCAGCGCTGTGACCGGACTTGGTGCGGACACGCCGTCCGGTCTCGCCGATCGCGCGTTTAGTTTCGATCAGGCGTCCTGGCGCGGCGCCCGCGCCACTATTGGAAAACGCACCGCGAGCACGTCAGTCTTCGGATGCCTGCCGCTGCCGGCGCCGCCGCTGACCCAGACGGTGGAACTCGACGATCTCCGGCGTTTCTTCGCCCACCCGGTCCGCGCGTTGTTGAAGGAGCGCGCCGGTCTCAGTCTCCGCCGGGACGACGAGCGAGCATCTGAGCAAATTCCCATTATCCTGGCCGGGCTCAACCGCTGGGACGTCGGCAACCGGTTACTCGGCAAGCACCTTTCGGGAAGTAATCTCGAGCAGCTCACGGCCGCCGAGTGGCGGCGGGGCTGGCTGCCGCCTCGGGCCTTCGGCTCCGCCGCCCTGAGCGAGGTGGTCGAGACGGTCCGTGAGGTGGCCCAGGCGGCTGCCCCTTACCTGATCGGACCACCGGAACGTCGAGACATCTCAGTTCCGGTAGGCCCCCAGCTGCTGGTCGGCACGGTCTTCCCGATCCATCAGACGAATGTGGTCCAGGTCGCCTATTCCTTTCTTGCCGCCAAGCACCGGCTGCAGAGCTGGATCGAGCTCCTTGCCATGACTGCCTGCTATCCGGGCCCCCCGTGGCGTGCGATCACCGTCGGACGGGGCGGCCGCTCGGTACTCGGCCCCGTCGATCCGGAGTTGGCGCTCAACCTCCTGACGGAGCTGGCGGAACTGCGCAGCACAGGTTTGCGCGAGCCGCTGCCGTTCAGTCCGAAGACGTCCGCCGAATACGCGCGACTTCGCGCGGACGGGAAGACGATCGACTTGTACGAGAAGAAGCTGCAGGCGATCTGGTTGACCGAGCGCGATCGGGCGTGGGAG
>DATFOP010000295.1:0-6416 GCA_035265505.1 Propionibacteriaceae bacterium
ATCCAGAAGTCCTCGTGCTGTAGGTCCACGCGCAGGCCGAGGAGGTCTCGGAAGAATGCCACGGTCTGTTGGGGGCGGTCCGACCGGGTTCCGACCCAGGCGAGCTTCAAAATCTGCATTCTGTAACTTAACCGTTGGAGACGATGCGCTCGTGAGACCCCTTAGCCGTGGCCTGGCGGCCGGTGGAAGCCAGCCCTGAACGCCTAGCCGTCACCTTCGCCGACCACTGACCCTCGCCGCAGCTATCTAGCACCAGCGAAACGCATAGGCGGCGGGCTGGGCACGTGTGCCGGCCGAGCAGAGCGGCACAGGTGAGATGCGATGTAATCGATTTCATTGAAATGAGGCCATCGTGGTGAGGACAACTGAGTACAGCGACCTCCCTCAACCCGGAGGTCTGCAGTCGACGGCGAAGAGCAGGATCGGGCTGATCGTCGCTACGTCGATGGCAGTCGGGCTGGTCCTTGCCATGGTTCTGGTGACCCTTCCGTTCATCCCAGCGACAGAAAACGTCCTGACTGGCGTGGTGCTGCTGGCATGGGCGCTGGGCTGGGCGATGCTGGCGGTGCTATCGGTATGGTTCAGCGACCAGCCGCAAAGGTGGGCGGCAGCCCCGGCCATATTCATGGGGGTGGTCGGCCTCGGCCTACTCAGCGGGTCCGCTGCCGTGCACGCTGTGCTCAGCTGGGTCTGGCCGCCAGTCCTGCTTGCGCTCGTTGTCTGGATGATCATTAAGGTCCGACGCCAGGTGCGCAGCCGAATCGGACGGTGGCTGCTGTACCCCGTTCTGGCCGTGTTGGCGATCGCCTCCATTGGCGGCGGCTACCAGACCGTACGCGAATCGCTCGAGGCCAAGGCCTATCCGCCACCCGGCCAGCTGATCGATGTGGGCGGGCACCGGCTGCACCTGTACTGCACCGGCTCAGGCAGCCCCACAGTCGTCCTGGAACCGGGTCAGGGCGCGTCCTCCTCCGACTTCGGGTGGATCACCCCGGCCGTGGCCCGCGACACCACAGTCTGCGTCTACGACCGCGCCGGCCGCGGCTGGAGCGACCCAGCCGACGGCCCCCAAGACGGCGCCCACATCGCCGCGGACCTGCACACCCTGCTTCAACGCGCCCACATTCCCGGGCCGTATGTGCTGGCCGGTCATTCGTTCGGCGGCCTCTACGTCCAAAGCTTCGCCGCCCAATTCCCCGACCAGGTCGCCGGCATGGTGCTCCTCGACTCCACCGCACCCAAACCCGGCCCAGCCCAGCCTCCCAACACCGATCCCTACAACGTCATCGGTCGCGTCGCCGCCTTATCGGCTGCGTCCGCTCACCTCGGAGCCGGCCGCCTGCTCAACCCGTTCTCCTACACCACTCTTCCGCCACGCTCCCGGGACGAGGCCCGCGCCAACTCCTCGACCGCCAGCTCCCTTGCAAGCTTCGTCGAGGAGTATGGAGTGGCGAACACGTCGATGCAGCAGGCGTCGGCCCTGACCAGCCTCAACGGCAAACCGCTGATCGTCCTCACCGCCGACACCGGGAACGATGCGAAACATAGATCGGCGCAGGAACATATGGCCACACTGTCCACCAACAGCCTGCACCGTGTCGCTCATGACACGACCCATCAGTCGCTTCTCGACGACGAAGCCGACTCCGCCGCAGCCAGCAAGGCAATCCACGACGTCGTGGCGTCGGTACGGAGCTCGCAACCACTCGGCCCGCGCTGATCCGGTGTCAATGAATGACGACGGGCAGCGGAGACCGATTAAGGCGCACCAGGAGGACGAGCCGGACGCCGTCGTGACGGCAGCCAGCGAAGTTGCCAGCAGCCGGCGACGTTCGTGGTCAGCCTGCCGCATATCGCCGCGGCGGGCGGCATCAGCCCCCGTGATCCTCTAATCCGGCAGGACTGGGTTTGCGAGTTGGCGCAGCGTGGGCGCCCCGCCGCCGGGCACCATGACAATGTCTGGCTCCGGGATCGAGCGGCGTTATCCCGGGGTAGAGCACGAGGGCGATGGTCTTGACGTCGTTCATCGCGGCATCCCTATGCAGCTGACGCTTCGAGGACGTCAAAGCTGAACATCATGCCGCTTTCGATGTGCTCTGCAATGTGGCAGTGAGCCATCCACCGGCCAGGGTTGGTGACGTGAAACAGGATGTGGACGACTTCGCCGGCGCGGACTAAGACGGTGTCCTTCCACACCAGGTTGGGTTCCGGCACGCCGGCGCGGTCGAGCACGAGGAAGCGGCCTGCCCCGTGGACGTGGAAGGGGTGGTGCATCTGGTGGTCTGAGCCGGCGGAGTTGTCCAGGCGGATCTTGACCCGCTCCCCGACGTGCAGCTTCCAGGAGATTTCGTGGTTGGCCGAGCCTGTTGCGGTGTCGACAATCTTCCACACCATGTTGGACGGGCTCGACATCACGTTCATTTCCGGCATCGTGTCTTCCCACTCGATGCCGTCATCGGTCTCCGCCTGGTGCATCCCGTGCGAATCTCCGCCGCCCATTCCGTGATGCTCCATGCCTCCAAAATCAGGATGACCAGGCGCCCGCTCCGTTTCATGCCCTTCCATCTCAGGCGCATCGTCATCGTGTTCCTGGCCAATGTCCATGGAGCCCATGTCCGTTCCACCCATCATGTCCATCCCACCCATGTCCATGGAACCCATATCCGTTGCACCCATGTCCATGGAAGCCATGTCCATCCCACTCATGTCCATTTCGCCGACGAACTGCAGAGTCTTGTCAGGAGCGCGGTCGCGATGAGCGGAAAGCGCGGCGCGTTCAGCTTCGAGCTCTGGGTCGGTTCGTAGCCGGCGGTACCTATCTGCGAACGACGGCGAAGCGGCGGCGTCGACCACGGCGAACGTGGCCAGCCTCGACGAGTCATGCGGCGTACGGTGCTCAAGGACCCCGGTGGCGGACTGATCAAAGAGGACATCGACGATCGCGCGCTCTGAGGGGGAGAGAAGAATCGAATCCACCAACTCTTCCCGTTCGTAGCGCCCGCTGTCACCGCCGATCAGCTTCAGCGTCGCGCCGGTGATTGCCAGATTGAAGACCCGGGTGTTCGCGGTGTTCGTGAGATAGAGGCGCACGACCTCGCCACGGCTCACCGCGAAGGATGGGTCCTGCTCCCCGTTGACCAGCAGGATCGTGCCGAACCGTCCCATCATCGTGTGGGTTGGACCGGACCAATGGAAGGCGGGGAGCTGCCCGTCTTGGAGCAGCAGGTCGTCGAGGGTCAATGCGATGTCCCGGTTGGCCGGAGGCCAGTAGTCGGGATTGGTCGGGTCGACGATGATCTGGCCGTAGAGGCCCATCTCCTGGGCGTAGTCCTCCCGGATGTGTGGGTGGTACCAGTACACGCCGGGATCCGGAAACCGCAGCTCGCAGCTGTAGCGCCCGCCTGTAGGGATGGGCTGTTGAGTGTCATACGGAACGCCGTCGAAACGGTTGTCCAGTCGAAGGCCGTGCCAGTGAACGGTCTGGTCCAGACCGGCGTCGTTGGTCACGTCGACCGCGACGGTTGTTCCCTGCTTCACCCGCAACAGAGGCCCGGGGATAGATCCGCTGTAGGCAAGCATCCGCAATCTCGCGCCCTCGATGGTTTTGCGGACTGGTCCAATACTCAGCGGGAAGACATCTCCGTCGGCCAGCGACACCACAGAAGTTGCTCGAGCTTCGGGAAGGCCGCTGGCGTCCTGCGGGAAGATGTCGTCCTCTTGCGACGTGTCGTGTGTCATGTCAGCCATGGTTTCGCTCCTAAGAAACGGGAACAATCAAGCGACAGCGATAACGGCGTACCCGGCTTGCTCCGGTCCGTCGAGTCATATCCGCGGCTCCGCCTCTTCGACGAGTTCCTCTTCGACAGCCGCGGCATCCCCTCCAAAAGAAGGTACTCATCCTCCAAGCCAGAGATGGTTTCGTCGGGCGCCACCCAGCCGTAACGCTGCCAGTAGATGCCGATGAAGATTTGGCTTTGCTCGAGATAGGCGCGGTATAGCTTGCGCGGTGGATGAGGACGTGCCCCGAACTCGAACAGCACCGGCGTCAACTGCAAGCGCTCGATTGCCTTGCGTACCGCGGCACGCTCCTCGGCCAGCTCCGCCAAAGTCGAACTGACGAAGACGCGCAGCCGTTGGTCCGGCGTGCGGATCAAAGCCCCGGTCACGCCCCCTCCTTCATTGGCTGCTGATCCCTCCTATGAACGCTGTATCACCGAGCCATTGAACGAACGACAGGAAGAGCTATCCCAGGGCGCCGACCAGGTCATCGCAGGCCGCCTCGCATCGGCGACACGCCTCAGCGCAGATTCGGCAGTGCTCATGCATGCTGGCATGGCTTTCACAATCGGCCGCGCAGGCCCGGCACGCAGCCCGGCACGCTTCCAGGAGCGCCTTGGTGACGCTCGGGTCAGCACCCGCATGGCGGGACAAGACCCTGCCGGTTGTCGCGCAGACGTCCGCACAGTCGAGATCGCTACGGATACATTGCACCAGCTGGGACACCGTGTCCTCCGCGAGGCAGGCGTCCGCGCACGCAGTGCAAATCTGAGCGCAGTCGAAGCACGCTTCAATGCACTCGGTGAGCTTGGCGCGATCGAGGCCACCCCAATCATGCGGGTGGGCTTCCAACATCTCTTGTACGCGGGACATGGTGATCTCCTCGCCGTTGGGAAGTAGGTTTGATTTACCGTACCCCCACCGGGTATTGAGCGCGATCCCCACGCTGCTGCTTTCCAGGAATGAGCGAATCAAGCCGGCCGCGTGAGCCCGGCCCAGACGACCTCTACCAGGCGCGTCAGGGCGGCCGGAGTCGTGGCGGCGCTGGCGGCTTCCAGGGCGCTGATGCAGTAGGCCGCCAGCTCGTCCGGGGGCACGTCGCGGCGTACCGCCCCCGCAGCCGCGGCCTCCGCGATCAGGTCGGCAAAGATGGCGACCAGCTGGTCCGGCCGGTCGCCCGCGGGCCGGTGCCGGTGCAAAGCAGCTCGCAGCTCGGCGTCACCATGCTGCTGGCGCTGCTGGCAGATCCGGCCGTAGGCGAGGCTGACCGCGTGCAGCCGCTGCACGTTGTCGCCGGGCTGCTTGCGGATGGCGGCGAGTTGGGCCAGGTGGGCGGCGACCTGGCGCTCGTGCCATGCGGTCACGACCTGCTCGACGTCCGGGAAGTACTTATACAGCGTCGCCCGGCCGATGCCGGCGGTGGTGGCCAGGTCCGACATGGTGACACCGAGCAGCCCGCGGTGGTGCAGCAGATCGCCAGCCGCATTAAGGATGGCCTCACGCACCTCGGCCCGATGTGCCTGGACCGTCTCCGCCCACAGCTGCGGCATAGCGAGTAGCCTACACGGCGTCGATGGTGATACGGTCTGACTCAGACGAGACACTTTGTCTCGCAAAGCGGTGAATGGAACCAGCACCATGAGTGAGCACAAACCGCCGGATAGCGACCGAGGCGAGCCAGCGGGAACGCAGAGGGCCGCGAGCCGCCCCGCCGTACCCCGCTGGGTCAAGGTGTTGGGCATCGTGCTGGCGGCACTGCTCGTTGCGCTGCTGCTCGCGATGCTCATGACAGGCGGCCAGCACGGGTCCGGCCGCCACCAGCCGACCTCCCTCGGATCGGCTGGGGCAGCCGTGCCGGGTGTCTCGCTGGTGATCGGGACCCGGTGACGTTGCCACCGGCGCTGCGCCGCCTGATGCTGGCGGTGCACATTATCTGCTCGGTCAGTTGGATCGGCGCGGCCGCTGCCTACCTGGCGCTTGGCCTCGCGGCGCAGCTGAGTCAACGGGGTGAGCTCGTCAGGGCCGCGTGGCTAGCCATGGAGTTGACGGGCTGGTACGTCATCGTGCCGCTTGGTTGCCTTGCCCTCGCCACCGGCTTGGTGATCGCTCTCGGCACTCCCTGGGGACTGGTCCGGCATTACTGGGTACTCATCGCCTTCGGGCTCACGAGCCTGGCCCTGGCCGTCCTCCTTTTCCACATGCCTGGGGTCACGGCCACCGCAGAACTGGCCGCGCAGGCCGATGACGGCACGGCGGCGCAGCTCGGCGGTGACGTGCTGCATCCGGGCGTCGGCCTGCTGGTGCTCGTGTTCGTCGCAGTGCTCAACGTCTACAAGCCGCGCGGCCTGACGGGGTTCGGCCAGCGCACCCGATCGCGGCGGCTGCGGCCGGCCGCAGACAGCAGCTGAAAGGCAAGTCGAAGCTGACTGGCTTCTATCAACCAAACCGCTGGACTCGCTGCGGCCAGATCACGAAGCGGTCGACATTACCAATTGACGGGCCTTAGTTCCGGACCAACGATGTGCCCTTGATGGGGCGATGGCTGGTTCTCGTCATGGATGAAATGGCCGGCGTACCACAGGACGACGTCAGTTCCATCAATCGCCTCACCGTTGATGTATTTAGAAATCTGAATCTGC
>DATFOP010000296.1:0-5665 GCA_035265505.1 Propionibacteriaceae bacterium
GTTCAACGTTGCCGCGCGGAAATATGTCAAATTGTTGGTTTTGACGACGCCTCGCCATACTGGACGCGCGCCTGCCCGACGGGACTCGCGTGCATGCGATGCTGTCAACCATTGTGGCCCCGGGCACCTGCCTGTCATTACGTGTGCCAGCGCGGCGGACGTTCTCGCTCGCGGAAATGATTGCCACCGGCATGATCTCGATGGATGCCGCTGCGCTGTTACGCAGGATGGTCGACGCCAAGCTCGCCTTCCTGATCAGCGGTGGCACGGGATCCGGCAAGACCACCTTGCTTGCGGTCCTGCTCGCGCTCATTCCTCGGTCCGAACGCCTGCTGATCGTGGAGGACTCTCGCGAACTGGCTCCGGATCATCCACACGCGATCCGCCTCGAGGCGAGGCCGCCGAACGCGGAATTGGTCGGTGCCATCACAATGACCGACCTGGTCCGCCAGTCGCTGAGAATGCGGCCGGACCGGGTCGTGATCGGCGAAGTTCGCGGTCCAGAGATCAGTGACCTGCTGATGGCGCTGAACACCGGTCATGAAGGCGGTTGCGGAACGGTGCACGCCAACTCCGCCAGCGACGTGCCAGCTCGTTTGGAGGCACTCGGCGCGCTCGGAGGACTGAGCCGCGACGTGCTGCACGCACAATTGGCAGCGGCCCTCGACACCGTGGTTCACATCACCCGCAAAGACGGTCGGCGCTGGGTCAGTATGAGGGCGGGCGAGCCGCACCTACGCCGTGAGAACCTGCCAGCTATCCCGTTTCTACAGGTCCCCTGTGAATATCGGCAGCCGTACAACTCGGGTGGCGTTCTTTTTTGTTGCTTTGATTATTTCCGCATTGCGTTCGTCTACTCCGTGTGAGCGTTCGTGCGCATCGTGGGGGGCGCGGCCGAATCGGACATGGCGGGCGATCAGACGTCTGCGGCGTTCTTCGTCACCTGGTTCGACATACCAGCTCTCGTCGAGCAGGTCTCGGACCTGTCGCCAGTCAGGGTCTTCCATCAGCAGGTAGTTCCCCTCGGTGATGATCAGAGGAACATCTCGGGGTATCGGGATCGCCGATCCGATCGACTCCTCGATCGAGCGGTCGAACAGCGGAGCGTAGACGATCGCATCTTCTCGGCTGTGCAGCCGCCTCAGCAGATTCACATAGCCGGCCGCATCGAAGGTATCGATGGCACCTTTGCGCTGATACCGACCGAGCCTCCGCAACTCGGTGTCGCGCAGGTGAAAGCCGTCCATGCTCACCAACACCGCTTCGGGGGCAAGATCAGCTTCGATGGCTTCGGCCAGTGTGGATTTGCCGGAGCCCGGCGCTCCGGTGATCCCAAGGAAGCTGCGTAGGCCAGGTCTGATCAATCGGCGTGCCGCGGCCATCAGCTCGGACAAGTTGTCATCGGTTGGAGAGTCGCCGCCCTCTGCCGGTTCGCGTCCGCCACCTACGGTGTCGATGATCAGCTCCTAGCGCGCATTTGGCGAACGGCGCCGAGCGAGATCCGTTAAGGCATTCCTGACTGCACAATTCATCCTTGTTGAACCCTTCCCGAGCATTACTCCACGAATCCTCCTACGGCCGCACCTCGGCCGCCGGGCGGACGTCGGCTGGTGTGACGAGCCGGCGATCGTGCCCGACCACGCGGACCGGTCCGGTTAGCCGCACGACAGCTCGACCTGGCAGGTCCGTGGCGGACGTGCCGACGAGAATTTCTACCTCGCCGGGCTCGACGATGCGCTGGAGATCTCGACCGACGAAGGCCGTCCGATCAGCGTGTATCAAGAAGGAGACGTCGGCGGCGGCGCCTGGTTCGAGCGGAACCCGGACGAATCCGGCGAGCTGCTTGACCGGTCGGGTCACCGTGGCCACAACGTCGTGCAGGTAGAGCTGGATCACCGCCTCACCTGCGCGGCGTCCGGTGTTGCGGACCCGCACTGACGCGGTGAACTCGCCGTCAGTCGGCACCTCTTCTCCACTGAGGCGCAGATCATCGACCTCGAGGGTGGTGTAGGAGCAGCCGTGCCCGAACGGAAACAGTGGCGTCGGGTCGAGGTTGCTGGTGCCGGCGTTCTCCGCACCGAGGGGCGGCTGAAGGTAGGTTCCGGGCTGGCCTTCCGGATGCCTCGGGATCTGGACGGGTAGCCGACCGCCTGGTTGAACCAGGCCGGACAGCACACCGGCAATGGCCGGTCCGCCCTCCTCACCCGGCATGAACGCCTGAACCAGGCCCGCAGCCCGGCCGTGCATGTCGCCGAGCGCGTACGGGCGACCGGACACTACGACGACGACGACCGGTGTGCCGGTGGCCACGAGTTCGTCGAGGAGGTCGGCCTGTATCCCCGGCAGCCGCAGGTCCTCGGCATCGCAGCCCTCACCAGAGGTGCCGTGGCCGAACAGGCCGGCCAGATCGCCAACCAGGGCCACGCACAGGTCCGCCTGACGGGCCGCCGCGGCTGCGGCGGCGAGACCGGACCGGTCGTCACTCCGAATGTCGCAACCGCGCTCGTGGACCACCTCGGCATCTGGAAGCTCCACCCGCAGCGCGTCGAGCGCGTTCTGCACCTCGATCCCGAGCCCGCGGTCCGGGTGGCGCGGCAGCACGTGATTGGGAAACGAGTAGCAGCCCATGAACGTGCGGGGGTCGGCGGCACAGGGCCCCACTACGGCGATCCGGCGCAGCACGGGCCGCCCGTCTCCGAGCAGCGGAAGTGCCGTACCTGGATCGAGGAGGACGACCGACCGCTCGGCAATTTCGCGGGCCACGGCCCGGTTGTCGGGGGAATCCAAGTCTGTATTGTCGGCCGCCGCCACGGAGCGCTCAGGGCTCCAGTCGGGGTCAAGAAGCCCGAGGGCCACCTTCTGGGTGAGGAGCCGGCGCGCTGCCCGGTCGACGACGGATTCCGCCAGCTCGCCGCGCCGCACCTTCTCTCCGAGCCCTGCGTAGCCGACGGTGTCGGGCAACTCGACGTCGATCCCGGCGGCAAGCGCCAGAGCCCCCGCCTCCTCAAAATCCGCCGCGACCCGATGCATGGAGGCCAGAAAGGGTACTGCCCAGTAGTCGGAGACGACCGTCCCGCCAAAGCCCCACTCGCCGCGTAAGAGGTCGGTCAGTAGCCAGGTGTCGGCGGCCGCTGGTACCCCGTCCACGTCGGAGTAGGAGTTCATCACCGAGCCCACCCCGCCCAGCGTGACAGCCGTCTCGAATGGAGGCAGGATCACGTCCATCAGTTCACGGCGGCCCATGGAAACCGGACCGTGGTTCCGGGCGCCACGGGATGCCGAGTATCCGGCGAAATGTTTCAGCGTGGCCAGGACGCCGGCGCTCTGCAGCCCCCGGACGTATGCGGCACCGAGCATCGCGACGAGGTATGGATCCTCACCCATCGTCTCCTCGACCCGGCCCCAGCGGTAGTCACGCACGACATCCAGCACCGGCGAGAGGCCCTGGTGAACACCGAGCGTGGCCATGTCGCGACCGATCGCGGCCGCCATTCGCTCGATCAGGTCCGGGTCAAAGGTCGCTGCCCAAGCGATCGCCGCCGGATACACCGTCGCGCCATACGTCGTGAAGCCGGTGAGGCACTCCTCGTGGACCAGCGCGGGGATGCCGAGCCGCGAGGACGCCAGGACGATCCGCTGCTGCCTGACGAGTTCCGCCGCGCCATCCGCCGCGGTGATCGGGGCGCTGCCGTAGATCCGGGTGAGGTGGCCGAGGCCATGCCGGCTCGCCTCCTCCAGCGACGGGGAACCGGCCGCGGCGAACACGTCCTGCATCGGTGCCACGTTCAGCGTTTCCTCGTGGTTGGGCTGGTGTCCTTCCGGGGAACTCAGAGCGCCGCCGGATTCCGGCATGTCATTGCCGACCCAGCGGCTGCCGAGCTGAGCCAGCTTTTCTTCAAGGGTCATCTCCGCAAGCAGGAGATCGACGCGCTCATCGATAGGGCGTGTCGTGTCCCTCCAGGATGGAGTCGTCTGCCCGACGGCAGACGTCGGCGGTGGGATCGTCACGAGTACTCTCCTTTGTGCAAAGACGTACGGATTGGTCGGAACTTTCGAAGACTCTAGAGCCGATCCTGACCGTGCCTTACCTACCGGGGCGCGTCACCCAGGCAGCGGTTCACCGGCACAGATGTTCTTGGCATTTCCGGACCCACGTTTCAGATCACCCACTCCGCAATGGCGAGGAGAGATTCTCATGGACCGGACACCCACCCGCGACGATAAGTTCTCCTTCGGTCTGTGGACCGTGGGTTGGCAGGCCCGTGACCTCTTCGGTGAAGCGACCCGGCCGGTGTTGGCCGCGGTCGAGGCGGTACACAGGCTGGCCGAGCTCGGCGCGTACGGCATCACGTTCCATGATGACGACCTGATCCCGCCCGGCAGCAGCCCCGCGGATCGGCAGCGGATCATCGACGAGTTCCGCGGCGCGCTGGGCGAGATTGGCATGGTGGTGCCGATGGTGACCACCAACCTATTCCACGATCCGGTGTTCAAAGACGGTGGGTTCACCAGCAACGACCGCTCTGTACGGCGGTACGCCATCCGCAAGGTCATGCGCAACATCGACCTGGCCGCCGAACTGGGGGCGCAGATCTACGTGTTCTGGGGCGGCCGGGAGGGCTCCGAGGTGGACTTCGCCAAAGACGTCCGGGCAGCGCTCGATCGCTACCGGGAGGCGATGGACACCCTCGCCCAGTACACCATCGACCGCGGCTACGGCATGCGATTCGCCATCGAGCCGAAGCCGAACGAGCCGCGCGGGGACATCCTGCTGCCTTCCATTGGTCACGCCCTGGCCTTCATCAGCGGGCTGGAGCACGCCGACATGGTCGGCATCAATCCCGAGACCGGCCATGAGCAGATGGCCAGCCTGAATTACACCCACGGGATCGCCCAGGCCTTGTGGGCCGGGAAGCTGTTCCACATCGACCTCAACGGGCAGAAGGGCCCGCGCTACGACCAGGACCTGGTGTTCGGCTACGGCGACCTGCTGCAGGCTTTCTCCACCGTCGACCTGCTCGAGAACGGCGCACCCGATGGCGGCCCGGTCTATGACGGCCCTCGGCACTTCGACTACAAGCCACTGCGCACCGAAAACATCGACGGAGTCTGGGAATCAGCCCGCGCCAACATGGAGCTCTACCTCGCGCTGAGGGAAAAGGCGCGGGCGTTCCGCGCCGACCCCGAGGTGCAGGAAGCCGTGGCGGCTGGCCGGGTCGCCGAACTTGCTCAACCGACCCTCGCCAACGGGGAGACGTACTCCCAGCTGCTGGAGGACCGGACCGCGTTCGAGGACTTCGACATCGACCGCGCCCGTACGCAGGGCTACGGCTTCGCCCGCATCCAACGGCTGGCCATCGAACACCTGCTCGGCACGAGGTGAGGTGACAATCCAGAAGGTAGCCGAGCGTTAGGCGGCGCTCGTCAGAAATCGCCCAATTTCGTGGATCCGGGTGGCATCCGCCGTTGGTACCTCCTGCCTGGGCTAGCGCATCGATGTCAGCGCCGCTGACCCCGCGTCCCGCTCGACTACGATGTATTCGGTGCGTGAGCGGCCTGCACTCTCCCAGCGGGCTCCAGGTGGCGCCACACGGCGGTGATCGACATGCTTCACCTAGACGAGTACTTGATCGCGTTCGCGCTGTTTGTCGTTCTGCCGCTGCTG
>DATFOP010000297.1:0-3504 GCA_035265505.1 Propionibacteriaceae bacterium
GTCGGCAGACCTCATCGGAGCTCACCTGATCTGGGTGATGCGTCCAGGATTGGCGAGGGTTCAAGTTGGATAGGCCTTGGTGTCCCGTCGGCTCAGCCGCCATCGCCGGGATCGAAGGGGAACCAGACGAAGATCACCTCGCGCACAGGCATACCGAAATGCGCAAACGCATAGTCGTACTGCGAACTCGGCTGGAACGGCTGCTCTTGTGGCGTGTGTGGGAACGCATGCTCGAGATCGAGTTCGTCGATCGCAGCGTCGCGCTCGCGGGAAAGGTCTTCGTCTCGTTCTTCCCGCTCGTGGTGGTCGTCGCCGCCTTCGCGCCCGAACGCATCCGTTCGTCGATCCTCACCACCGTCACGGCCCGACTCGGCATTCGGGGAGACGCCCTCGTGCTTGCCAGAGACGCCTTTGCGTCGGCCGACGACATTCGAAAGGCCACCGGCGTGCTCGGTCTCGTGCTCACGATCTTCTTCGCCACCTCGTTCACGACGGCGCTGCAGCGCCTGTACCTCCGCGCGTGGCGGCGACCGTCCCGCGCCACCGGCGTCGGCGCGTACTGGCGAGGGGCGACCTGGCTGCTGGTGATGCTGGTTTGTCTGGCGCTACTGGGCGGCCTGCGCGGCGCCCTCGGTGGTGGGCTCGGATTCGGCCTCTTCGCCATCGTGTCCCTGGCGCTGATGTCGGGGCTGTGGTGGTTCACCGCGTGGTTCCTCCTGCTGGGCGAGGTGCGCGCGCGGGTGCTCATACCTCCTGGGGTGATCACTAGCATCGCGACAGCTGGGTACGCGGCATCGGCCACGGTCTGGATGCCCGGGGTGGTGACGAGCAACGAAGCCCAGTTCGGCCTTTTCGGTATCGCACTTGCGTTGGTGACCTGGTTCTCCGGCGTCGCCATCTGCATCTTGGTCGGGGCGTGCGCCGGACCGGTCTTGGCAGAGGACACCGGGCCAGTCGGCAGGCTGATCCGCGGCGGCGAGACGGGGACACTGACCGCCGGGGCGCGCCCGCCGCTCCCGTCACCCGCCCGCGATCTCAGCCTTCGCGACGCCTTCCACAGCACCCAAGACCCATGACCGCCGCCGAGAGCACCTGTGCATCGACGACCGGAGTCACGAACGAGGTCAACGATAGTTTGATGCCGGCCAGTATCCGTCCATGCGTGCCTCTGCTTCGGCGGCGCGTGGAGGGTCCTGCACGCTTTGAGGTCAGGCGGCGGAGTGAAAGCGGATCCGGGCCTGGGTGGGCCCTCTTCCAGCCAAGCCCGGCCCTTGACCGGCTCCGACGACGACTCAGGGGCCGTCGACGTTGACAAGGATCTCGCCCTCGCCCACCCGAAAGACGATAGCTTCGTTGGGTTCGGTGCCGGGATTCCCCTCACGGTGGACCACGCCCCTGGGGATGAGCCCGAAGTCGCCCGGCCCGCCCTCGACGCTCTGGGTGCGGCCAGGGCCGAGAAGGCACTGCAACTGGCCCGCACCAACGGCTGGACGGTGGTCAGCATCAACCGCGACTGGGCAACGTGTTCTGACCAACTGGGCGACCGGAGCCGGGTTCAGGTTCCGGTGGTGGGGGTGGCGGTGGGTTGGGGTGGCTGGCCGAGGAACTCGATCAGGGCCAAGGCGACCAGCAGCAGCCCGGCCAGCAGGAGGATCACCTTGCCGGTGGGCTGGCCCCAGAACACCAGGGCCAGCACGGCCAGGGTGACGGCGACGATGCGCAGCAGCTGCTTGTTGGCATACACCCAGGTCCCCACCGGGCCGGTCCGCAACCCGGCCTCCTCCGCGCCGCCGCGCAGCCGGCCGATCCCTGCGGTCAGGCGCTGGCGGGTCCGCACGGCGGTGGTCGAGGGGCCGGTCGCCAACGCCCCGGCGGCCACGACCAGGGCCAGCACCAGCACCGCGCGGAGCCCCAGGCGCAGGTAGGCCACGATGGTGTCGTAGGCGACCGCGGCGGCGTCATGGGGCAGCACCGCAGCCGGGACGGCGTCCAGATAGATCGTCCGGAACACCGCCAACGACAGGGCCAGCCCCAGCATGCCCACCGCGACCCGAACATGAACAGGGCGAAGGTTGCTTGAACCAGCACTAGAAGGCGATTTCGCCTTGCACTTGCGTTCCTACGGATCGGCCGCGACGCTCAGACTCAAAGTAAGGTGCTTGCCCTACCCGGGACTTGGGTGTTGGCTTGACGGTCAAGCACTGTGCCGGCAAGGCGTTGGTGCCAGGAGGTTGCCATGCCATGGACCTGGGAGGGCTAACCGTGTCCGGGCTGGTGATTGAGGTGCTCTATGTGCAGCACTGCCCGTGCGTCCCCGCGGCGCTGTCCCTGGTCCAACGGATCTGTGCCGAGCTGGCCGTCGACACCGAGGTCCGCACCATCCTGATCCCCGACCAGGCCACAGCCGAACGGGTCCGGTTTCCAGGTTCGCCGACGGTCCGGGTAGCCGGCCGCGATGTGGAGCCCGGGGTGGAGCCGCCAGTCGAGTACACCCTGGAGTGTCGCCTGTACCGGCATGAGCATCGGCTGACCGGCTATCCGCAGGAGCGCTGGGTCCGCGATGCGCTCGTGGCGGCGGTCGGCCGGACCTGAAGGGCGCCAGCCCGACAGGGTCCAGGGCGCTTATCCCTGGCATTCGGCTAGAGGGTGTCTAAAAGCTCGTATGATCCGCGGCTGTCCTGATCCCTCTCGACAGGAAGCCCACCGTGCCCCCGCCTCGCCGCCCCTTATGCCACCGACCTGACCGATGCCGAGTGGCAGCTGCTGGCCCCGCTCATCCCCGCGCCTAAGCCGGGTGGCCGCCCGACCCTCCATGACCGCCGCGAGCTGGTCAACGCCATGGCCTACTGGCTGCGCGCCGGCTGCGCCTGGCGGCTGCTGCCCCATGACCTGCCACCGTGGCAGACCGTCTACCACTACTTCCGCAGCTGGCGACAGCAAGGGCTGTGGGAACAGGTCCACGCCACCCTGCGCGTCCAGGAACGCGTTCGCCAGGGGGCGACGACCCACCCCCGAGCGCGGCGATCCTGGACAGCCAAAGAGCCTGAGGCTGACTCGAAAATCGACGGTGAGTGGCAGGCGGCAGCACCCGGCGGAGCGTCAGCGGAGCCGGGTCGCATCGGTGAGGTGCGGGTCTGGGGGTGGAGCCAGGCTGGGATCGGCTATGCGGCCGGGGTGGCAGGTCGGGGGGTGAGGGTCACTGTCTTGCCCGTGAGCTGTTGGAGCTGGCGGATCAGGTTGCGTTCCTGGCGGTGCCGGCTGCTGCGGGACTGATAGAAGTCGGGACCCAGATCGCAGTAACAAGCTGTGGGGTCGGCCAGCAGGTGCCACACGATCGTCAGGACCGAGTTGCCGACCGCGACAAGGGCGCGTTGTGTGCCGCGGCGTTTGGCGATGCGGCGGTAGCGCTCGCCGAGGAAGGTGTTGGTGCGCCCGGCCGTGACGGCGATCTCGCCCAGGGTGGCGGCCAGCCATGGGTTGCCCTTGCCGGTGGCCGCCGTCTTG
>DATFOP010000298.1:0-12443 GCA_035265505.1 Propionibacteriaceae bacterium
CGAGCCGGTGCATGGCTCGGCGCCGGATATTGCGGGTCGGGGGATCGCCGACCCGACCGCGACCATCCTGTCGGTCAGTATGTTGCTTGATCATCTCGGTCTCGTGGATGAGGCGGCACGGGTGGAGAAAGCGGTGATCGCGGACATTGGCCGTCGGTCAGGACGAGGCGCTCGTACCACCAGCCAGATCGGTGACGCGATCGCAGCCGACGTCTAGCGGTTCAGGTGGCGCTGATGCGCACTTCCGATTCAGTGCCGAGGGCTTGCCGTCTTGGATCTCTGGGCAGAGAGGATGGCCGGTACGACGGAATGCTCCTTTCGTGGGCGGCGGTGTGGTCGGCCGCTCGTCGACGGCCGGTCCGGCGAGACCGGCCACGCGTCGGGATACATCTCGTACATGGTTGCTCACTACCTCGGTGGGCTGACACCGAAATAGTAGGACGCACGACTATTTTCTGGCCAATTGATTTCTGTCATGTTTCAGATGGTGGACGACATCGGCCTGCCCGCCATTCCTGCAAAACTCGTCAAGGTGAGCGCTCCACCCCAACTGCCCGAGCTGGTGATGCGAGCGCTGCGTATGTCGTTGGAGCGCGGTTATGTCCAGGCCTCGCGGACCGAGACCGGCCGCCTGCTCGCAACTCTGGCGGCGACCCGGACGGGCACGATCGCCGAATGCGGCACCGGATGTGGCGTTGGGGCGGCGTGGTTGCGCACCGGGGCACCGAAGACGACCCGGGTCATCACCGCCGAACTTGATCCTGAGTTGGCGCACGGCGTGATGACCATGTTCGCCGAAGACGACATCGACGTCATGCATGCGGACTGGAGCAGCCTGGCGCAGCATGCTCCGTTCTCCTTGATCTTTCTCGACGCCGGTAGCGCGAGAGGTTGGCCGCGAGAAGAGATCGTCGACCTTGTCGAGGGAGGCGGAATGATCGTGCTCGACGACTTCACGCCCAGCCAAACCTGGCCGCCCCTCGATCGCGGCAGAGTGGACACGTTGCGACAGGACTGGCTCGCCGACGAACGGTTCGTCAGCGTCGACGTGATGGTCGCCGAAGACACCTCGGTCATCATCGCCGTCAAGCGCTGAGCAGCGGCGGCCGCTGGCATCCCTCGCCTGAACGCGTCCGTGGAGTTCTCATGATGGCTCAGGCATGCTGTTTGAGTGGCGGAGCGACAGCCAAAAGCGGCCCGGGTGATCGAGGGCATCCTGCTGATGGCGGCTTTCGTACTCATCGCCATGGCGATTGTCGCTCAGTACGCGGGCGGGTGGGGGGTGCCGTACTTTTCCTTCACCTCAGAACGCGGGTCGCCGTGCCGCAACGACCTGACCGGCTACACCTGTACGCCGTTGACCCTTCCTGATCTTGAATTCTACGGCGACGTCGATCTCCCCGACGACTCTCGGATGATCAGCGGGACCTACACCGCCACCCACGACTACCAGCTGGATGCGACAGTCGAGGTTCCGCCGCGGTCCGCGTCCGCCGCCCTCGACGGGTTGAAAGAGGCCTACGGCGACTGCCAGAAGGATCATCCGTCGCCGTTGGACACCGAAGGCCTGCGGAGCGTGTGCGTGCTGGCCAACGACGACCTGCGCACGCGTACCGCGGAGCTCAGCAGCCGGCTCTACATCGTCGGCACCGGTCTCCGCAAGGACGGCAGCAGGCCCATCGTCTTGACAATGCGGTCTCGGTAGACCGTCTCTGCCTTCGATGTCATGCTGATCCGGTGACGACCACGGCGACAGCGCCGGCCGTCGAGGCACCGCCACGCTTTTCGTGGGGCCTGGTTCCGGCCGCGGGTGTAGCGGTGTCGGCGTTCTTGATGTTCGGTTTGGGGTTGGAGGCAGCGGCCTATCCTGTCCTGGCCGCTTCGATCGCTCTGGGCTTTCTGCTCGATCGTGAGCTAGGTCGCAGCCTGCTGCTGATCGGTCTGGGGCTGACTCCGATCGGGCTCATCTCTGTGGCCGCGGACATCCGCTGGGGACACTACGCCCTGGTGGCAGTGGTGCTCACCGTTGCCGTGCTGACGCCCTACCTCATCGATAGGCACGTCTTCGATCGGCACATCATCCGGTTTCCGCTTCGAAGCGGGCGGCACTGGACGCGCGCGGAGAAGACCTACATGTTCAGCGTGGTGGGTCTGGCCTGGTTGATCATGCCGTTCTACTTCATCAACTCGGGCACCTACCTCAATTGGCCGGCTCCACATGCGCCGAGCGAGCTGGCCCGGCTGTTCGTCGGCGTCAACGCCGTCGGGCTGTGGGACGAGCTGTTCTTCATCTGCACCGTCTTCACCCTGCTGCGGCGGCATTTTCCGATCTGGCAATCCAACCTGCTGCAGGCGGTGATCTTCGTATCTTTCCTCTGGGAGATCGGTTACCAGAGCTGGGGACCCTTTCTCACCTATCCGTTCGCCCTCATCCAGGGTTACTTGTTCGCCCGGACCCGGTCACTACCCTACATCTTGTGCACTCACTTGATCTTCGACTGCGTGCTATGGCTGATCCTGGTCTACGCCCACAACCCCGGCTGGATACCGCGGATCTTCTGGTACTGAGTCGGGGCAGCTAGCGAGCCGCGGTCCCCTCGACGTAGTCATCGTCGTGGCTCTTGACCCAGGACATGAGCCCGCGCAGCTCGTGCCCCACTGCTTCGATCGGGTGCTTCTCGGCTGCCTCGCGGAACGCCTTGAACTCGGGTCCACCCGCATCCTGATCATCGATGAAGCGCTTGGCGAAGGAGCCGTCCTGGATCTCGGCAAGCACCGCCTTCATGCTCTGCCGCACGTGGTCATCGATGATCCGCGGGCCGGAGACGTAGTCGCCGTACTCAGCGGTGTCCGACACGCTCCAACGCTGCTTGGCGATCCCGCCCTCATAGATTAGGTCGACGATCAGCTTGAGCTCGTGAAGGCATTCGAAGTAGGCCACCTCAGGCTGATAGCCCGCGTCGGTGAGGGTCTCGAAACCGGCCTGGATCAGCGCGCTGACACCGCCACACAGCACGGCTTGCTCACCGAACAGATCGGTTTCGGTTTCTTCGGTGAACGTGGTCTTGATCCCACCGGCTCGCAGCCCACCGATGCCTTTCGCGTACGACAGCGCCAGGTCCCACGCCTTGCCACTGGCGTCCTGCTCGACCGCTACCAACACCGGCACACCGCGGCCCTCGGCGTACTCCCGGCGAACCAGATGTCCAGGGCCCTTCGGGGCGACCAGTGCCACGTCGACGCCCTCCGGCGGCTGAATGTAGCCGAAGCGGATGTTGAAACCGTGGCTGAAGAACAACGCGTCGCCGGTCACCAGGTTCGGCTCGATGGCCTCGGCATAGACCTTGCGCTGCGCCGGGTCCGGAGTCAGCACCATGATCAGGTCTGCTTCCTCGCAGGCGTCGTACGGCGTCAGCACCCGCAGACCCTGGGCTTCGGCCTTCGGCCGGCTCTTGCTGGCTTCCGGCAGACCCACCCGAACGTCCACACCCGAATCACGCAGGGACAGCGCGTGCGCATGTCCCTGACTGCCGAAGCCGAGGACGGCGACGTTGCGCCCCTGGATCAGGGAAAGGTCAGCGTCCTTGTCGTAGAACATCTGTGCTGGCACGTGCGTTGTCTCCTCACGAAAGGCGGGCGAGACTCAAGGTACCGGATGCTCAGACGGCGCGAATGGCCTTTGGCCGTTCGGTACGGGAGTTGCGGTCGGTCATCGATCGGTTGCCTCGGCCGAGCGCGACCAGTCCGGACTGCACCAACTCGCGGATGCCGTACGGCTCGAACAGCTCCAGCAGGGCGGCAAGCTTGGCCGGACTGCCGGTCGCTTCGACGGTGATCACCTCCGCCGTCAGGTCGACCGCCTTGGCACCGAACAGGCTGATGATCTCGATCAGCTGACCGCGGGTCTCCGGGGTGGCCCGCACCTTGACCAAGATCAACTCGCGGCGGATCGCGCTCTGTTCCAGCTCCACGATCTTGAGCACCTCGACAAGCTTGTTGAGTTGCTTGGTGATCTGCTCGAGGACGACATCCTCGACGGCCACGGCCAGAGTGATCCTCGACATATGCGGGTACTCGGTGGGGCCCACCGCCAGCGACTCGATGTTGTAGCCGCGTCTGAAGATCAAACTCGAGACTCGGGCCAGCACGCCGGGCTTGTTCTCCACCAGGACGCTGAGCGTGTGGGTGTTCACCTCGGTCATCAGAGCGTCTCTCCGTCCCACTTCGGCGCCATGTCACGTGCGACCTTGATGTCGTCGTTGCTGGTGCCGGCCGCGACCATGGGCCAGACCATGGCATCCTTGTGCACCACGAACTCGACGACCACTGGCGTGTCATTGATCGACAGCGCCTTTTCGATCACCGGGTCCACCTCTTCGGGCTGCTCTGCCCGTAGCCCCACACAGCCCATCGCCTCGGCAAGCTTTCCGAAGTCCGGAATGCGGTTGGTCTTCAGGTCGGTGTTGGAGTAGCGGCTGTTGTAGAACAGCGTCTGCCACTGCCGCACCATGCCCAAGCTCTGGTTGTTGATCACCGCGATCTTGATCGGGATGCCCTCCAGCGCACAGGTGACCAGCTCTTGATTGGTCATCTGGAAGCAGCCGTCGCCGTCAATACCCCAGACAGTTGCGTCCGGCCGGCCGACCTTGGCGCCCATCGCGGCAGGCACGCAGTAGCCCATCGTGCCGAGCCCACCGGAGTTCAGCCAGCGACCGGGCAACTCCCACGGCAGGAAGTGTGAGGCCCACATCTGATGCTGGCCCACTCCGGCCGCGTAGTAGGCATCTGGCCCGGTGAGGTCCCCGATCCGCTTGATCACGTGCTGCGGTGACAGCTCGCCGCTGGACGGCAGGTCGTAGCCGGTCGGATAGCGCCGCTTCAGATCCTTGAGGTAGCGGACCCAGTCACCGATGTCGGGCGACTCGGCGGAGGCCTTCAACAGCGCGGTCAACTCCGTGATGACTTCCTTGCAGTCCCCGACGATCGGGACATCCGCGACCCGATTCTTGGAGATCTCCGCGGGATCGATATCGGCGTGAATCACTTTGGCCAGGGGCGCGAAGCTGGACAGCTGTCCGGTGACCCGGTCGTCGAATCGGGCGCCGAGGGAGATCAACAAGTCGCTGCGCTGCAGAGCGCCGACGGCAGCAACCGTGCCGTGCATGCCCGGCATGCCCATGTTCTGCGGGTGGCTGTCGGGGAACACCCCCCGGGCCATCAAGGTGGTGACCACCGGAATCCCGGTCAGCTCAGCCAGTTCCGCCAGCTCTTTCCATGCGGTCGCCTTGACGACCCCACCGCCGACGTAGAGCACCGGCCGGCGAGACTCGGTGATCAGCTTCGCCGCTTCACGGACCTGCTTGGCGTGCGGCTTGATGACCGGGCGATACCCGGGCAGGTCGATCTGGAGGGGCCACTCGAAACGAGTGCGGGCCTGCAACGCATCCTTGGTGATATCCACCAGGACCGGGCCGGGCCGTCCCGTGCGGGCGATGTGAAACGCCGCCGCCATGGCCGGCGCGATGTCGTGGGCCTTGGTCACCAGGAAGCTGTGCTTGGTGATCGGCATCGTGATACCGCGGATGTCGGCTTCCTGGAACGCGTCGGTGCCGATCGCGGCGCTGCCCACCTGACCGGTGATGGCGACAATCGGGACGGAGTCCATGTGAGCATCCGCGATCGGCGTGACCAGATTGGTGGCGCCGGGGCCAGAGGTTGCCATGCATACCCCGACCTTGCCGGTCACCATCGCGTAGCCTTCCGCCGCGTGCCCAGCGCCTTGCTCGTGACGAACAAGGATGTGGCGTACCTTCGGGGAGTCGTAGAGGGGGTCGTAGGCAGGCAGGATCGCTCCACCGGGGATGCCGAAGACGGTGTCAGCTCCGACGTTCTCCAGTGACCTCACCAGCGACTGAGCGCCGGTGAGCTCCTCGACGGGTTCTGCGCCCTGATCTGGGACGGCAGCCGCCGGCGTCTTCGCCATCGTCTTCTCCTTGCCGATCATCGGTGATGCTTGCGGATCGTGCGCCCGGGACACGGCTCTCGTGCCAAGAAAAAACCCCCGCCGCCGGGTGGCAGACGAGGGAGCGTGTCGGAAATGAGCTGAACTCAGCCGACACGCTGTCTTACGACGAGAATGAGCGAGGAACGCACCCGCCAACCATCCCGCACGTTCCTCGCCCCGTCAATTTCATCTTGATATCCGGAAGGACGCTAGGCAGCCCTACCAAGCAATCTAAGACGACAGCCCAACCGGACGTATCGTCGATCTGATGTTTCGTCCTGCCCTTGGACTGGCCGTGTTAGCTCTGGTTGCGGGGTGCACGGTCGATCCGCCGCCGGTCCAGCCAGAGAGCTCCACGGTGGCCCCGACCTTGCCGGCTGCCACCGCCACACCGACCATCAGCCCTGCCAGCCCTCAGCCGCGACAGTCGGCGACATCGACCCCGCGCAGACCGCGCGAACCCACGATGGACGCCAGTGCAGCACTCCGAGACGTACGCACGCTGGCAACCGACATCGGCCCGCGCGAGGCGACGTCGGACAACTTTGCTGAGGCCGCAGATCTGGTGGAGGCCAGTTTCGATCGCCTGGGGTACGACGTGCGGCGCACCACGGTGCGGGTTCCTGCTGGAAACTCCTGGGGCACGCCAGTAAGGCGCGGGAGGTCAGCGAACGTGATCGCGGAACCACCCGGCTTCGATTCCCGAAAGCCACACGTCGTCGTGGGCGCCCACCTGGATACGGTGCCTACCGCTCCGGGCGCCGAGGACAACGCTTCCGGCATCGCCGTCATACTCCAGCTGGCACGGATGGTGGCCCAGCAGCCGGCAGAACTGCCGGTCCAGTTCATTGCCTTCGGGGCCGAGGAGCCGCGAGGATCTGGCGACGCGCTGCACCATTTCGGCTCTCGGCAACTTGTGGCCGGCATGACCCGCCCCGAGCGCCGCGCGGTTCGAGCAATGGTCTCTTTGGACCGGGTCGGTGTCCGGGCCTCGTACGTGCCCGTTTGCTCGGCCGACGAGTCCGGCGACCAGCTCCGCGCCGCCATCCGGGCAGCGGCTCGTCGTGCTGACATCACCACGCGCTCCTGCCTCAACCGTGCCAGCGACCACTGGTCGTACGCAAAGGCGGGTATTCCTGCCGTGCGTCTCGGCAGTGTCCCCTACGCCGGCTATCACTCAGCGGGTGACGTGCCGTCGGTGGTGGACCGCCGACAACTCGACCGGGTCGGACGGGTGATGTGGGCGTGGTTGCGCAGCGTCGAGTGATCAGGGGACGGCGAAGGGACCGTGGCTGGTGCCCCAGACGTCGGCAAGAATTGCTCGCGCCCTCCTACCGCTCACGAGCCGCGGTGTGAAGTCGGCGTCGATGACGTAGGGGACCGCTTCGACGGCTTTCACCTTGCCGCCCCAGAGCACGACCTCGAGGAAAATTCCCTCCCGGGTCTTGGTCTGAAAGTCCATGTCGAAGACGAAGTTGCCGAGGGAATGGACGACGATCGCTTCGCCCGCCGTCTCCCAGCCTTGCACCCAGTGTGGATGTCCACCGATGACCAGATCTGCTCCCGCCTTGGCGAATGCTCGGGCGGCGGTGCGCTGGCTCGGCTCCGGCCGATGCGTGTACTGCGTGCCCCAGTGGGTCAGCACGATCACGGTGTCGACCCGACGAGCAAGTGCGGAGATATCGGAGGTGATCCGCCGGAGATCATCACGGTCGAGCGGTCCGGTTCTGGGAGGCATGTCCAGCCGGTTCGTGCCTGGCCTCTGCGACGTTGCGGCCGGGGTCTCACCGATGGAGTCCGTGGCGAGAAAGCCGACCCGCACGCCGCTGCGTTCCAGGATGACCGGTCGCCGAGCCTGCTCGGCGTTGCGGCCGGCGCCGACCGTCGCGATCTTGCCGTCGGCGAACCGGTCGAGCGTCTGCCGCAGCGCACGCTCTCCGTAATCGCCGACGTGATTGTTGGCCAGGGAGAGCAGGTCGAATCCCGCGGCTCGCAGACCCGGCAACGCCCGGCGGCTCGCCGCAAAGGAGTCACCACCCTGGGTCGGTGAACCGTCGGTGGACAACGTCGACTCGAAGTTACCCACCGTGAGGTCCGCTGCGGCCAGTCGACGCGACAGCGGTCGAAGGGGCGTGCTCGGATCGTCGGCATGGCGACGGCCCACTCGGCGCCCCAGCATGACATCGCCGACCGCAGCCAGCGTGGTGACCACCGGCACGCGGTGAGATGAGGGCGTCTGGAGTGGATACTTTTCCGGGTCGCGCAGCGGATGCCGTCCATCTACGGTCAGCACGCGTACGGTCGGATCTACCGCTTCGGCCGGAACGACTCCCAGCACTTCCTCGCTGCGGCGGACGGCACGGACGACGGCGGCCGCGCCTTCCGCCTCGGCAGTGAGCACCCGCATCCGACCCCCCGGCTGTCCGATCGCGGTCCAGCGGGTGCCGCCGTCGGTCACCACTCGGCGGGCACGGGCGATGGAGATATCAGTGACTGGCCGAGTGGCCCGCACGATCAGGGCCACCGGCATCTGGAAACGAGGTCCGCTCGCAGTGCTGGGGGATTCGGTCCGCGGCGCCGGTGAAGTCGGGGGCATAGCGGAACTTGTGGCCGGCAGAGGCGTCGTGATTGACACCGGCTGTGCGGCGGAGCAACCGGCGAGCAGCCCCAACACCAGGCCGACCGGCCAGAAGCGCGCCATGGCGCCCAGCGTAGGAGCCGACTCCAGCTCGGTGGTGTGCTCAGCCGAGCAGCGTCGCCTGAATGGCACCGGGAAACCGAACGGTAAAACGCGTCTCGCCGACCAACGACTTCACGGCGGCCATCCGCGCCTGCACTTGGCGTCTGCGACTTGCGGCTACTCGTTCGAAGTAGTGGGTCCGGATCTCACCCTGAGGATCTTGGGCCCAAGCACCAACGACACGGCCATCGACCCAGATAGTCGGGCCCGCGTTGCCGTTGCGGTCGAACGCTTCCGCCGCCGCTTCCGGCAGGTACCAGGACCGTGACTTCCAGCCCATGGTGGTCGGATCCAAGCTGGGCAGTACTGCGACCCACGGTTCAGCGGTAGCCGGGCCAAGATCATCCCGAGCCAACCAGCCGACCCCGCCGTCCACACCTGTCTCGACCGCGTTGCAGTCCGTCAGAGCCTGTTTGGTCCGGGCAACCGTCCAACCCATCCACCACTGCAGATCCGACGTTGTCGCCGGACCGAACCGCCGCAACCAACGGCTGGCCAGCTCGGCCGCCGCTGAGCGAGGTTGGTGATCGCCGAGGCCACCGGGCAGCCAGAAATCGGCCGCAGCGTACCGATAAGCTCCATTGATCCAGCTGCCCACCGGCTTGCCGCGCACGAGCGTTCCCTGCAGGCAGAGCGCCAGTAGCACGCGTACGTGGGCGGACTGGGTCGCCGCCCACTTTTTGCCCGGCGACAGCTGCAGCGGGTGGCGAAGCGCCTCGACCCGCTGCCCGAGCTCCCGGGCGGTGCTCGGCCCGTGCTCGTGGAGGTCAGCGAGCACCTGCTCGGCTGCGTCGTCGAGCCAACGCTCCGGATCGTCGATGCCGCTTGCTGCCAGCAACGCCGCCGTCCGACGACGCTCGGCAGGGATCAGGTCGCGGGTCGCTGCCGCATGGATGAGCCGGACGACTTCCGGAGTGCTGACCCAGAGGGTGCGGCGCATCCCGTGGTGGCGGATCAGGCTCCGGTCCTCGTAGAGCGCCTTATCCACCGCAGCCAGCGACGGGGACTTCATCCTGGCGGTGGCCGACAAGTACACCGTCACGGGATCCGACGAGTGAAAGGCAACCAGGTCGTCGGCGATCTGGGGAAGGTCGTCGATTCGGCTGCTCGGCAGCAGTCGATGCCGCACGGCCAGTCGGGCCCGACGTTCCTCAGCGTCGATCATGTGCGCCAACAATCAGCCGCAGATGGCACCCACGTTGGCAGACTGGACGAGCTTGACGTACTTGGCCAGGACGCCACGGGGTGCAGGCCGGTTGGCCGGGATCCAGGAGGCGCGGCGAACCTGCAGCTCGGATTCGTCGATCTGCAGGTCAAGTCGACCGCCGGCGACGTCGAGCACGATCTGGTCACCGTCTTCGACCAGGGCAATAGGGCCACCCTCGGTGGCCTCCGGGGCGATGTGGCCGACGCATAACCCGGTGGTACCGCCAGAGAACCGGCCGTCGGTGATCAACATGACGTCCTTGCCCAGACCGGCGCCCTTGATCGCCGCCGTGATCGCGAGCATTTCCCGCATGCCCGGTCCCCCCTTGGGGCCTTCGTAGCGGATGACCACCACATCGCCTTTTTGGATCGTGCCGTCCTCCAGCGCGTCCATCGCGGCCCGTTCCCCATCGAAGACTCGAGCGGTTCCCTGCCACACCGAGGTATCGAAGCCCGCACTCTTGACGACGGCCCCTTCCGGAGCCAGCGAGCCGCGCAGGATGGTGATGCCGCCGGTCGGATGGATCGGGTTGTCCAGAGCCCGAACTATGGTGCCGTCCACGTCCGGCGGCGCCAGATCCGCCAGATTCTCAGCCATCGTGCGCCCCGTGACCGTCAGGCAGTCCCCGTGCAGCAACCCGGCGTCCAGCAAGGCCTTCATCACCACTGGCACCCCGCCGACCCGATCCACATCGTTCATGACGAACCGGCCGAACGGCTTCAGGTCGCCCAGATGCGGCACCTTGCGGCCTACCCGGACGAAGTCGTCCAGCGTCAGGTCGACGTCGGCCTCATTGGCGATGGCCAGCAGGTGCAAGACCGCGTTAGTCGAGCCGCCGAAGGCCATGGTCACGGCGATGGCGTTCTCGAACGCCTCCTTGGTAAGGATCTGGCGGGCCGTGATGCCCTTGCTCAACAGGCCGACTGCCGCCATGCCGCTACGCCGGGCGAAGCCGTCCCGTCGCCGGTCGACCGCCGGCGGCGCCGCGGATCCGGGAAGCGACATGCCCAGCGCTTCGGCCGCGCTCGCCATGGTGTTGGCGGTGTACATCCCGCCGCATGCGCCCTCACCGGGACAGATCGCCTTCTCGATCTCGGTGACCTGCTCGCGGCTGATCAGCCCACGGACGCACGCACCAACCGCCTCGAAGGCGTCGATGATTGTCACGTCGCGATCGCCCACATGGCCGGGCATGATCGAGCCGGCGTAGAGGAACACCGAGGCGAGGTCAAGCCTGGCGGCCGCCATCAGCATGCCGGGCAAGGACTTGTCGCAGCCGGCCAGCAGAACCGAACCGTCCATCCGCTCCGCGAGCATGACTGTCTCGACCGAATCGGCGATGATCTCCCGGCTGACGAGCGAGTAGTGCATACCCTCATGCCCCATGGAAATCCCGTCCGACACCGAGATGGTGCCGAACTCCAGGGGATAGCCGCCGGCCGCGTGCACGCCATCCTTGACCGCTTTGGCCAGCCGATCCAACGAGAGGTTGCACGGAGTGATCTCGTTCCAACTGGAGGCCACACCGATCTGTGGCTTGGCGAAGTCCTCATCCCCCATCCCGACGGCCCGCAGCATGCCCCGTGAAGCGGTAGCCTCCAGGCCGTCGGTGACCACCCGCGACCGCGGTTTGATGTCGGGTGAGCCGCTGCGACCGAGTTGGGTCGAGCGTGAGCCGAGAGTCTCGAGATTTGCCGTCACAGCGGTCAAATCTAGTGGTTCTCGTCTGGGCTGCTGCCGTTCAGACTAGGACGGTCTTCAGCGACACTCCGCTGCGACGACTCTCAACCACCAGCTGCCACGCCAGACCGACGACCAGGACCACGCCGACCACCGGGCCAAGATTGCCTACCACCTGCTGGAGGAACGTGAAAGAACGCTCCCGACCCCCGGCGTACGGCAGGACGGCCAACGGCAAACAGGCACAAACCCAGAGAACCCAGAAGCCGCCGACATATCGTGCCCATCTCGGTACGCCCGTGCTCAACACCGCGACCGCCATCGGCAGGATCCAGACGTAATGGTGCGTCCAGGACAGCGGAGAGGCCAGGTTGGTGCTCAACCCCACCAGCGCGACCGCGAAGACCTTTTCCCCCTGCCGCCACCAGTGAGCACCGATCAGGGCACCCAGCAGGGCGACGCTGCCGGCGATCGCGAGTCCCAGCAGCGTCGTGGTCAACGATGTGTCGCCCAGCCGGTAGAACACTCCGAGCAGCGACTGGTTGCCGGCGTACAGCGGGGACGCGGTCCGCGTGTCACCTCCAGACAATCCGGTCCAGAACCGCAAGGTCTCGGAGAACAGGAAGATGGCCCCGACGGCGGTGAACGCAGCGAAGCTGATCACTGCCGTGAGGGCGGCCCGCTTCTTGCCGATCAAGAAGAAGAAGACGACGAACAGCCCGGGCGTGAGCTTGATCACGGTTGCCAGCCCCGTCAGCACTCCTTGCGGCAGACGTCGCCGCTCGCCTTCGGCATCCGGCAGGAGATCAGCA
>DATFOP010000299.1:0-16414 GCA_035265505.1 Propionibacteriaceae bacterium
TTTTCGCGGTGGCGCGGATAGGGTCGGATCAGTGAGATTGTCGGCGCGAGTGGATTATGCGTTGCGGGCGGCGTCGGAGCTGGCCGCAGCGGATGCGCCGCGCACCGTTGAGCAGCTGTCGGCGGCGCAGCACATACCGAACAAGTATTTGGAGAGCATTCTCGGTGAACTGCGCCGTGGTGGACTGCTTCGTAGCCAGCGTGGGCCCGAGGGCGGCTACCGGTTGGCGCGGCCGGCAACGGAGATCAGCATCGCTGATGTCATCCGAGCCCTCGACGGCGAACTCGCCAACGTCCGCGGCAGTCGTCCTGAGCATCTGGACTACTCGGGCGCCGCATCGGCACTTCAGCAGGTCTGGATCGCTTTGCGGGCCTCGGAGCGAACGATCCTTGAAGGCGTCACCTTGGCTCACGTCTCTTCGGGTGAGCTGCCCGAGTTCGTTTCCACTCTGGTGGCGAACCCTGCTGCCTGGACGTGAGGTGCCCTGATCAGAGCAGCGGGCGCAGCGGCGTGAGGACTTTCTCAGAGAACTTCACCATCGCATGTCGCCGTTGCCACGTGGGCAGGGTCAGCTCGATGGTGTTCGTGGAGTCCATCCGGAAGATTTCCTCCATCTGGCGTGCCACATCGGCGTTGAACACCTCAAGGTTGATCTCGTAGTTTCCTAGCAGGCTGATCCGGTCGAGGTTGGCCGTACCGATGGTGGACCACTGGCCGTCAATGGTTGCCGTCTTGGCGTGAACCATCGCGCCCTGGTAGAGAAACAGCCGGACTCCGTTGCGCAGCAGATAACCGTAGTAGCCGCGCGACAGCCAGTCCGCGACGATGTGGTTGGATTCAGCCGGCACGATGATCCGGACATCCACCCCGCGCGCCGCCGCGTGGACCAGGGCGTCCAGCATGTCCTGGTCAGGGATCAGGTAGGCGTGGGTGAGGTAGATGTGGTGCGCGGCCCGGTCGAAGGCCTCGAGGTACATGCCGCGAATGGGGTACACCATGTTGCGCGGGATGTTGCGATGGATCCGGATGTTCGGCTGCCAGCTCCGGGTGCCGAAGTCGGGGAGGGAGGCGCGACGTCGACCGGTGAAGAGGTTCCAGTAGTCGATGAACGCGTTTTGAACGTCCCAGACGATGTCGCCTGTGAGGCGGGCATGTGTGTCGCGCCAGTCCGTCGCGTACAGGGACCCGATGTTGTAGCCACCGAGGAAGGCGACCAGATCGTCCACGACGAGCAGTTTGCGGTGATCACGCCCGCTGTTGCGCGGAAAGCGGAAGCCGCTGGCAATGACCGGGTGCGCGCGGACGGCGATGTTTCTCGGCAGGAGAAAGAAGGATTGCGGTACGACGAGATTGGCGAACTCGTCGTAAACCACATAGACCTTGACACCCCGGTCGGCTGCCTCGATCAGAGCCGTCTTGAACGCCTGTCCGACAGCGTCACCCTTCCAGATGAAGGTTTCGAAGAAGATCCGGGACTTGGCCTGGCGGATGGCGTCCAGCATGTCGGCGTAGAGGTCCTCGCCGTAGGTGTAGACCGTCACCTCCGAGCCGCCGGCGGTGACCGAGCGGGGCGAGATGCGAGGGAATCTCGCCGGTACGCGATGGCGCTTGCGCCGGTAGTCCACCACGGCGAGCGCGCCCAGGGTTGCCGCCTGGACAACCAGTACGGCCAGCACGATGCGTCGAAGGATGGTGCGCACCGAGATGCGCCGGACCAGCATGCGATCCAATCTAGCCCGTGCCCGGTCACCGATCCGGGACTTTGTCGCGCTGCCCGCGAGGCAGACCTCGACGCTGCCGGCGAGGCAGACCTAGCCGTGTCGCCGACTGCGTCTAGGGTGGTTCAGTCATGAGCAGCACGCCTCACCTCGAGCCGGCTCCGGTCGCCGTCCCGGATCTGTACGCCGACGTTTCGTTTCCGGAGGTCACCGTGCCTCGCTCGCGATCGAAGTCCCGGCTCACCGGCGAGAAGCTGCTCGAAGGCCTCAACCCCCCACAACGTGAGGCGGTGCTGCACGAGGGCTCCCCGGTGCTCGTGGTGGCCGGCGCAGGGTCGGGCAAGACGCGGGTACTGACTCGACGGATCGCCTACCTGGTCAGCGAGCGTCGGGTGCACCCTGGCTCGATTCTTGCCATCACATTCACCAACAAGGCCGCGGCCGAGATGCGCGGCCGGGTGATGGATCTGGTCGGCAACCGAGCCAAATTGATGTGGGTCTCGACCTTTCATTCAGCTTGCGTTCGGATCCTGAGGTTGGAGATTGCTCGCTTCGGCATGTCGCGGACCTTCTCGATCTACGACGACGCCGACTCCAAGCGGCTGATGCAGCTCGTGGCGAACGATCTCGATCTCGATCCCAAGCGGTTCCCCGTGCGCGGCATTCTCAACTGGGTCTCCGCCTGCAAGAACGACCTCGTCGACCATGAGTCGGCTAGCTCGCGCGTACGGTCGGCCAACGAGGAGTCGTATGCAGCGGCTTACGCCGAATATCAGCGGCGGCTGATCGCTGCCAACGCCCTCGATTTCGACGACTTGATCATGACCACCGTGCACCTGATGCAGGCCTTCCCGGAGTTGCGCGAGCAATACCGGCGGCGCTTCCGGCACGTTTTGGTGGACGAGTACCAGGACACCAACCATGCGCAGTACGCACTGATCCGCGAGCTGTGTTCGGCCGAGGTCGAGGGGCTAGCCGAAGCCCCCGTCACCACCCCACCGGAGTTGATGGTGGTCGGCGACTCGGATCAGTCCATCTATGCGTTCCGTGGCGCCACAATCCGCAACATCAACGATTTCGATTCCGACTTCCCGGGTGCCCGGGTGATCTTGCTCGAGCAGAACTACCGCTCCAGCCAGACGATCTTGACCGCGGCCAATGCGGTGATCGTGCAGAACGCGGGCCGGAAACCGAAGAACCTGTGGTCTGATGCGGGTGACGGCGCCCAGATCGTCGGCTACGTCGCCGACTCCGAACACGACGAGGCCCAATTCGTGGCGGGCGAGATCGACCGCCTCAGTGATGCCGGCGAGGGTCGATATCGCGACGCGGCTGTGTTCTATCGGACCAACGCCCAGTCCCGCGCGTTCGAGGAAGTCTTCATCCGCGTGGGGATGCCCTACAAGGTGGTCGGCGGGGTTCGCTTCTACGAGCGGCGGGAGGTCCGCGATGCCATCGCCTATCTACGGGCCATCTCCAACCGTAGTGACGACGTGTCGGTTCGCAGAATTCTGAACGTACCGAAACGTGGTATCGGGGACCGCGCGGAGGCGGCGGTTGCCGAGTTGGCGACGCGGCTGCGGATCAGTTTCGGTGAGGCTCTGCGCCGGGTCGATGAGATTCCGGGTCTGGCCAGCCGCTCTCTCCGCCTGCTGCAAGGATTCACCGACCTTCTCGATCAACACGAAGGAATGGTCGCCGCGGGGGTACCGGCAGATCAGATCTTGACCAGCGTGCTCGAGAAGTCTGGCTATCTGAACGAGCTGAAGACGTCGGCCGATCCACAGGACCAGACTCGGCTCGAGAACTTGGTCGAGCTGGTCGCGGTGGCCCAGGAGTTCGTCACCGGAGTAGCGGCCGCTGAGGTGGAGCCGGACCTGTATGCAGAGTTCGGCGTCCTGGACAGCGATCGGGCTGCCGATCCCCGCCACTTCACTGAGTCAGCGAGCGAAAGCACAGACTCTGAACCCGACGACGAGCTCAGCACACCGCTATCTGAGGACCGCCCAAGTGAAGACCTCGAGCTGGCAGCGGGAGCGCCCGAACCCGATACGTCACTCGGCGCCTTCCTGGAGCGGGTGGCTCTGGTGGCCGATTCCGACCAGATTCCGACCGCGACGGACAGCACAGACTCGGGCGTGGTGACCCTGATGACCTTGCATACCGCCAAGGGCCTCGAGTTCGACAACGTGTTCTTGACCGGCTGTGAGGATGGTGTGTTCCCGCATCAACGTGCACTGTCCAACCCCGACGAGCTGGAGGAGGAGCGGCGGCTGGCCTATGTCGGCATCACCCGTGCACGTAGACGTCTCTACCTGTCTCGCGCGATCGTCCGCGCCGCCTGGGGAGCGCCGCAACACAACCCGCCCAGTCGCTTTCTCAACGAGATTCCCGATCGGCTGATCGACTGGCGACGCACGGAGCGAGCGGTAAGCACCTGGCGCAATACATCAGCAACCTCGAAAGCCAATCAGCAGTGGCGCAACACTGTTGGCTTCGGCGCCGGCCGGCAGCAGCCGCGGCGCATTCCCAGCCTGGTAGCCGGTGACCGGGTGCTGCACACGACCTTCGGTATGGGCAAGGTGATCACCACCTCAGGTTCCGGCGAGGACGTCAAGGCCGATGTCGACTTCGGGTCCGCCGGGATCAAGCGGCTCTCGCTGAAGCACGCGCCTCTGGAGAAGCTCTAGCTAGGGGTTCAGAGCGCGGTTTCGCAGCCAGGGTTCCGGATTGACGGCCTGGTAGACATCGCCAGGCGTAGCGCCGGCCGGGTAAATCTCGAAGTGGAGGTGTGGCCCGAAGGTCCGGCCAGTCATGCCGACCGCGCCGACTACCTGGCAGGGTGACACGGTCTGGCCGACGCTTACCGACACCGACGACATGTGAGCGCTGAGTGATTGCGTCCCGTCGGCGTAGCGGATCGCCACGTACGTGCCGGCCCATCCGCTCGCTGGTCCACTTCCTGCGTTGATGACGACGCCGGAGGCGGTGGCGTGGATTCGGGTGCCGACTGGAGCGGAGAAGTCCATTCCGGTGTGGTAGCGCGCCCAGGGTCCGACCTGGCCGAACCGGGCGGCGATGGTGTAGCCGCCGGTCACCGGCAAGCACGACTTGCCGTTGCTCGCCAGGTCACTGACGTGGCCTGCAGCCGCTGTGGAGCGACTCCCTCCGCTGCCACTGCTGGTCGACCGAGCGGCGGCAATGCGGACCGCCTGCTTCTGCGCGGCTTTGGAAGCATCCTTCAGCGACTTTTCTCTGGCGCCGACAGCTTTGAGATGAGCAGCCGTCTTGACCTGCTTGTCCGCCTTGGTCAGGGCCTCTGCCCGTTGCTCGGCCCGGCTCGTGATCTTCTCTGACGTCAGCACGGAGCGTGTCTCGTCGCGACTGGTCGACGTATCGCGATCGAAGCCCGATGGCTTCGTCACGCCAGATTGAACCGACACCTCGACCTTCGTCTGGGCATCCTGGGCCTGCTGGGGCTCAGCGGCTCCAGTCAGCGCGACCGAGCCGGCCACGCCCAGACCCAGTACGGACACGGCCAGCGCGGCGATGCCGTGCTGTGCCCAGCCCCTCTTGTCTTCACGAATGTCATCGATCAGGACTCGACGGGCGCTGTGGCAATCGGAGTGCAGAAAGGCTCGGGCCTGCCGGTTCAGGCGGTCGGCGATGCTGGGAGGGGTCGCGCGGCGCGCGGCAGCGTGCTGCGTGGCTCTAGCCAAATCAGGCTCTCCTCGTACGACGGGGGCAGGTCGTGCCTCCGGCCAGAAGTCGTACGTTGCTTCCGCCTGGATGAGGCCCCGAGTGGTCTAGCAATCAAACGCCAGAACCATAACGGAAACATAACGAAGAGCCAAATCTTGGCTAGACCACTGGTCCAGGTGGTCTCTATATGCTGCGAGCGAGCCGCGTGACCCTAGTTTGTATTGATACCAGCTGCGTTGAGCCAAGGCTGAGGGTTGATGGCCTTGTAAACGTCGCCGTACTTGACGCCCACCGGGTAAAGCTCGAAATGCAAGTGCGCGCCGAAGGCCCGGCCGGACTGGCCGACATATCCGATGATCTGGCCCGCCTGGACCGTCTGGCCTGAACCGACCGCGATCGAGGACATGTGGGACGACATGGTGGTCATGCCGTCCGCGTGCTTGAGGGCGACATGATTTCCGGCCCAGTCGCCAGAGTTGCCGGCGTAGAGCACGACGCCGGACTTGACCGCGCGGATCGGTGTGCCGTACGCGGCGCGGAAGTCCAGGCCGGTGTGGTATCGCGACCACATCCCGTACTGGCCGAAGTAGGCGCCGATCACGGCACCAGGGACCGGCGATGCGGCGCCACCGCCGCTCGGAATGCTGGTGGTGCTGACGCTCCTTGTCGACGTCCGAGAGCTTCGAACAACCGTCCCGCGCTGCGACTCGGCCCGCTTGCTTTCGGCGGCAATGCGGGCAGCAATCGCCCGGCGCAGTCGTTCCTGAGCGAGTTGTACGGCGGCTTTGCGGACCGCGCGGTCGGCCGCCGCCAGGTTCTCGACTCGAGCGTCTGTGCCGGCGTCGCGAGCCGCGCGCGAGACGTCTTCTGCGGTCTTGGACAGATCTTCTGCTCGTTGCGCGGCCCGTTCGTTGACGATCGCCGTGCGAATCTCGGGCGTACGGGAGGTTTCGTCGACCTTCGGAGCCTTCGGCGAAAAGGCACGCAGACTCGCCGAATCGGTGACCTTCTTCTCGCCGGTGGCCTTGTCGGTCAACTGTGGCCGCGCCGGCTGGCGCTCACCGAGGGTGACTGTTGAGTCGATCGGGCCATCGGCATAATTCGCCGTTTGGGCGTTCGTGGTGAGGGCAACGGAGCTTGCGACGGCCAATCCCAAGCCGGAAACCACGAGAGCCGCAACGCCGTGGGAGAGCCAGCCCCGGCGCTCCTCAGGATCGAGATCGACAGCAAACGCCCGGCGCGCAGGACGCCTGGACTGTGCTGCCACCGACAAGCTCCTCACCGTCGACCATCTGTACGCGCCGGGGGAGCTGAGCGATAGGGCCGCCGTTGGCCTGTTGCTCGATCAAGCAGCCCGAAGGCCGATCCGATTCGGCAACGTGGACGTCCGCTTCGATCCCCCGAGATTCAGACGCTGAGGAGAACATAACGGACAGGTAACCAAACCTCAAACAAGGCACCACTATGTGAGAGCGGTGTCGTTTCTGTTACTCGGTGGAGCCAAGTCTAGGTTCCGCGCCAACCACCATCCCCTGATGCGGACGGAGCTCGCGTAGCGCCGAGGCGATCTGGAAGGCAATCCGGCCGTTGTTCGGCATGGAGAGATGGCCCACGCCGCGTACCGCGACGTTACGCGCACGCAGATCTGGATGGTCGATTCGGGCGTTCCGGCTGGGCACCACGACATGGTCCAGGTCGCTGTAGAAGGCAGTAAATCGAGTCGAACAGGTCGCGGGCTCGGCAAGTTCGTTGAGCAGGTCAGAACCTGGGGCCAACTGGCGGATCAACGGCAGCGTCTGTCCGGCGCGGGCTAGCAGCGTGCCGGAGTGGGGAGTCGCGAGGGTGATCAGCGAGTGCACGCGGCGGTCACCGCCGAGACATTGCACGTAGTAGCGAGCTATCAGACCACCGAGGCTGTGGCCGATGACCTGGATCCGTTCGTAACCGGAGTCGGCACTGAGTTTGTCGATGGCCGCCCCCAGGTTCACCGCCGCGCCGCGAACGTCGCGGGTGAGCAGCCCGTAGTCGAAACCCGAGAGGTTGCGGAACCCCCGCCGGCGGAGGGCCCGGTCCAGCACGGCGAAGATCGAATGGTTGTCCCCGATGCCGTGAACCAGCAGGATCGGCGTCGAAGCGATCTCGACTCCTTCATGCACGATCGCCCGCTGCTGCGGATTCAGGCCGGAAAAGGGTGGCCCGCGGCGCACCTTTGGAGCCGGCTCGGGGAGGACTCCCAGTGGGTACATGATCAGATGTGCGCTGATCCAGGCCGCTTCAACGGCGAGGCCGGAGGCAATCCGAGGTATCCCACGGGTCCACCGCGAGACGCCACCAACGGCCCCGTTGATCACGCGGCCAGATTACTGCGCCACTACGCTGGTCCTCGTGGCCGCAGAGCAGCGCGATCTCGGGGACGTCCGTTCCGGTGCCGAGCTGGCGCGGGCGTCGACGCCGCTGCGGATCGTGGTGGCCAAACCCGGCCTGGATGGTCACGATCGCGGCGCCAAGGTTGTGGCCCGGGCACTCCGTGATGCCGGCATGGAAGTCATTTACACCGGCTTGCACCAGACACCGGAGCAGATCGTGCGTACGGCGCTCGCCGAGGATGCCGACGCCATCGGGCTGTCGGTCCTTTCCGGGGCGCATATGACGTTGTTTGCTCGAGTCGTCGAGCTCTTGAAGGCCGAGCGAGCCGACGACATCGTCGTCTTCGGCGGCGGCATCATTCCCGAGGCGGATCGGGCGCCACTGTCAGAAATGGGCGTGGCTGCAGTCTTCACACCAGGCTCGAGTATGGCCCAGGTCGTGGACTGGGTCCGGGCCAATGTTCGTCCTCCTCGGACCGCAACCTCCTGACCTCCTCCGCCGCCGCGATCGGCGACCATTAGGCTCGTTTTCGCTCGAGCCGTCGTCTCAGCAGGAGGTCAGTGTGGATCTGTACGAGTACCAGGCGCGTGACATCTTCGAGACCTACGGCGTGCCTGTCTTGCGCGGCATGACCGCGACGAGGCCGGAAGAGGCCAAAGCGGCCGCCGCCCAACTCGGTGCCCCGGTCGTGGTGGTCAAAGCGCAGGTCAAGACCGGCGGCCGCGGCAAGGCCGGCGGCGTAAAGATCGCCAAGACGCCGGATGAGGCGGCCGCGCGCGCCCAAGAGATTCTTGGCCTCGACATCAAAGGTCACGTCGTCAAGACGGTGATGATCACCGAAGGCGCTGATATCGCCGAGGAGTACTACTTCTCGCTACTGCTCGACCGAGCCAATCGCCGCTACCTGGCGATGTGTTCCCGCGAGGGCGGCATGGACATCGAGACGCTCGCGGTAGAACGGCCCGAAGCACTGGCACGGGTCCCGGTCGACCCCAACACCGGCATCGATCAGGCCAAGGCTGACGAGATCGTGACCGCCGCCGGATTCGAGGGCGACGATGCGGCAAAGATCGCTGACGTGCTCCAGCTGCTCGCCAAGGTCTACACCGAGGAAGACGCCACGCTGGTTGAGGTCAATCCGCTGGTCAAGACGGCGGACGGCGCCATGATCGCGCTGGACGCCAAGGTGTCTCTGGACGAAAACGCCGTCTTCCGGCACCCGGAGCACGAGTCTCTCGCCGACATTGCCGCTGAGGACCCGCTGGAAGCGGCGGCCAAGGCAAAGGACTTGAACTACGTCAAGCTCGACGGCTCGGTGGGGATCATCGGTAACGGTGCGGGACTGGTGATGAGCACCCTCGATGTCGTCGCGTACGCCGGGGAGGAGTTCCCGGGCTCGCCCAAGCCGGCCAACTTCCTCGACATCGGCGGCGGCGCCAGTGCCGAGGTGATGGCGAACGGATTGGAGATCATCATCGGCGACGATCAGGTGAAGAGTGTGTTCGTCAACGTCTTCGGTGGAATCACCGCGTGTGACGAGGTGGCCAACGGGATTGTGCAGGCCTTTGAGCTGCTGGCCAGCCGGGATGAGCACGTCGACGTGCCACTGGTAGTACGGCTGGACGGCAACAACGCCGACCTGGGGCGCAGGATACTGACCGAAGCCGGGCTGCCCGGACTTGAACAGGTCGACACGATGGACGGTGCCGCCCGTCGGGCTGCCCAACTGGCCGCTAGCTGAAGGGCGTCAAGAGATGGCAATTTTCCTGAACTCCGATTCTCGGGTCATCGTCCAGGGCATGACCGGCTCGGAGGGCCGCAAGCACACCCAGCGGATGCTGAAGTCTGGCACGAGCATCGTCGGCGGCGTGACCCCCGGCAAGGGCGGTCAGATCGTCGAATTCAATGCAGCCGGGGTGCCCGTCTTCAATTCCGTCGCCGAGGCTGTCCAAGCCACCGGCGCGGATGTGACGGTGATCTTCGTTCCGGCCAAGTTCACCAAAGCTGCTGTACTCGAGGCCATCGGGGCCGAGATCCCGCTGGCGGTGGTGATTACCGAGGGAGTACCAGTCAAGGACACCGCCGAGTTCTTCGCCCTCTCTCAAGGCTCCTCGACGCGGTTGATCGGGCCCAATTGCCCTGGCCTGATTTCACCCGGCCAGTCCAATGCCGGCATCATTCCGGCGGACATCACCAGGGCTGGCCGGATCGGCCTGGTCTCCAAGTCGGGCACGCTGACCTACCAGATGATGTACGAACTCCGCGACATCGGCTTTTCATCGGCGGTGGGCATCGGAGGTGACCCAATCATCGGCACCACCCACATCGATGCGCTGCAGGCGTTCTCACTCGACCCGGACACCGACGCCATCGTGATGATTGGAGAAATCGGCGGCGACGCGGAGGAACGAGCTGCTGAATTCATCTCTGACAAGGTCGACAAGCCCGTGGTCGGCTACGTCGCCGGGTTCACCGCACCGGAGGGCAAGACCATGGGACATGCCGGTGCCATCGTCTCCGGCTCCTCCGGCACGGCCGCAGCCAAGAAGGAGGCATTGGAGGCTGCCGGAGTGAAGGTCGGCAAGACTCCCAGTGAAACCGCGCAGCTCATGCGAGACGTGATGACAGAGCTCGCCGCTGAGGCTGGGTAATTCGTCGCCTCTAGTTGACCTGAGAAGCGCGCTGCCCGGCGCGAACGGCTACTGTGCGCCATTCGTCGTCGCTCAGGTCGAAATTGCCCTTCGGACTGAGGAAGGTATAGACCACCTTCGGGCCGGCGGCCACTGCGCCCACGCGATACTTCAGAGAGCCGTTACTCAGCTTCTGCGTGACTGTGACGGCCCAGCCGTCGATCTTCGTTCCCTTGGCACCCGGGCCCGAGACGGAGTTCGGCGAAGGCACGCTCGCGGTGAGCTTGCGCTTCGGGCACTTGTCGACGGTCGTTCGAAGATCTGAAACGAACTTCCTGGCGGCCTTGTCGTCCTTCATGGTCAGGATGATCTCGTCGAGCCCGAACCCGGGATCCGCGCCATCCTCGAGGAGGTAGGTACGGGCGGTTCGAGAGGCCGCCGGTGTCGTAGCCCAGTTGACGTTCTCACACTGCGCGCCGGCAAAGTCGCCGCGCGGGACGTCAGGAATATCCCCGACCCACAGCGAAGCCGTCTGACCAACGGGTGGCAGGTCGCCGGCGGCGAGGAAGCCCGGTTGGTCGCCGCCGATGTGGGGCGGACCAGCTTTCACCGACAGCTTTTCGGGGCAGACGCCCCCCGCCGCGGTGCACTGGGCAGCCGTAGCAGCAGCGAGCGCGCTGGCAACCTTGCCGATGTCCACCGGATCGCCGGTCCGCGCCACATCCATCACGTTCGTCACCTTGCCGGTACGGTTCAGGACGACGCTGTGATGCTCGGTCTTGCCGTCTCGCTCGATGACTACCACGAGACCGACTGCCTGATCACCCAAACCCGTGATGCTCCATCCGGATTGGACGTATCCGCCCTCCTCGGCGCAGCCACCGAGTGTTTTTGCGTCGACGGCGTACGCCTGCACGGCCTCTGCTGGGGTATTGAAGGCGTCTGCTTCATGCAGGATGCCGGGCGGCTCCTTGCCGTTGGCGCTGAGCAGCCTCAGGATCGTTTGGGCCGAGGCCGGCTGGCCCTCGGCGGGGTCGCCACCCAGACAGGCGGGTTGGGCCGAGTCCGCGGTTGTACCGCGTTCGGTCGAGGCGACCTTCCAGGTCCGATCGGAGCTGACCTTCTTCGCGTCCTTGGCGTTAAGCATCGAGTCGTCGTTCAGCAGTTCCCCGGGCGCGACTCCGGACGGTGCCGTGGTGGGCCCAGTCGACGGGGGAGTTGGAGGGGTGGTCAGCGTGTCGTCGATCCCCAAGACGGCCCAGCCGATGGCCAGGCCGATCACGACCACGGCAGCGACCCCAGCGATCAGCAGCGCCAGCTTGGTTCTCTTCCCGAGACGGGACCCACCGTCGTCGATGTCGGAGAAGTCATCGATCGAGTCCTGCCATTCACCGGTCTTCCGGGACCCGGAAGAGGTTCGCGCCAGGATGGTGGTCGCTTCCGGGTCGCGTGATCGGAAGCGGCGGGGGGCGCTTGCCAACGCCGGCCGCACCCACGTCTGCCGACCCGTATCGACCCTCGCCTCGTCCGCATCCGCCTTTCTAAGGGGAGTAGTGCCGGTCGTGGTCTCGTCGGGGATCCGCGGTGACCGGCTGCCGTCGCGATAAAGCGGCGGGGCTGCTTCGTTGTCCAGGTCGGCGAAGATGCTGCGGCGGGAGGCGGCCCAGTCTGAGCCGGTGTCCTCGATCGCGGGTGCTTCGGGCTGGGTCAACGAGTCTGGAGTGGCCGCTCTGGGCGGCTCGGCCTCCGCGGGTTTACCGGCTGACGGCGGTTCAGGGGGACTCCCGGATTCTGATGACTCCGCTGGTTCGGGCAGCACGCGGGAGCCGGCGCGGCGGGACCGGCTGCCGTTGACAGCACGCTCGGCGGAGACGTCCGGTGAGCTGTGGGTGGCATCGGATGCAACCGGCTCGTCTTCGCTGGGTTCAGGCTCGAGAAAGGCGCGCCGGGGGCGATAGGCTCCGGGGTCCGGATCGACCATGCGTGAGCGACTCCTCATTGCGAACAGTCCCACGCCGGCACCCGGCCTGGGACGAAGATCACCGAAAACAGTACCCGCTGCTGGCGTGTCCGGCCGATCCTGAACCAAACCCTGGGTCAGCATGGGACGAATATGGCTTCGCTTCTCTCTCCCCGGCGCGCCGATCCTGCGATCTCGTTGCAAGCCACCGTGCGGCAGAGCAGGCGGCGCGGGCCGGACCAGCGGGACCCTGACCAGTCGTTGTTGGGCTGGTTCCCGTTGGGGCTGGCCGGCGGAGTTCTCAGCTCGCTCACGGGATGGGTGTTGATCGCTGGGACGGTGGTTTTGGGCTGGCTCGCGGCCGAGCCTGGAACCCTGGCTCAGTCGCTGGATGTCGGGACCAGAGTGTGGTTACTCAGCAATGGTGTGGGGACGCGGCTGGGGTCGGCCGGCGTGACTATCGTGCCCTGGGGAGCGACAGCTGTCTTCGCTCTGCTGGTCTGCAAATCGGCGGCCTTCGCGGCCCGCCGAGCCAAGCGGCGATCGACGGCTAGCCTTGCCGGCATCAGCGGAGCGGCCGCGGCGGGCTATCTGGCACCGGTGGTCGTTGTAGCGCTGGCGCGTGGCGTGGCGTGGTCCTCCCTCTCGCGGCTCGGCTTGGTGCTGCTGTTGATCTGCCTGTCGGCCGCGCTGGGAGTCAGCAGAGCCCGTGACGAGGACCTGACCGGTCGCTGGCCGCAATGGGCGTCGGCTCTTTCCCGCGGTGTTATCGCCGCTCAGCTGGTGATGCTGATCGCCGGATCAGCGGTGCTGGCCTCCGGGCTGATTCACCACATGTCTCGGGTGATCGAGTTCACGAACGCGCTGAACGCTGGGATCGCCGGAGGAGTGGCCCTCCTGGTCCTGCAGCTGGCCCTCGCACCCAACGCCGTGATCTGGGCTGGTTCGTACGCGCTCGGTGCAGGTTTCTCGATCGGCTCGAGCTCTGTGGTCGCTCCAGCTGGCACGGAGCTCGGCATGTTACCCGGTCTGCCGCTGCTGGGAGCGTTGCCGGCGAGTGGGGCCAGCAGCTCTGCTCACCTGTGGTGGTTGGCTGGCGGTGTCGTCGCCGGCGCCGTGGCGGCGTGGGTCGTGATCGGTCGCGGCCCGGCGCGGCGCTTCGATGAGAGTGCGCTGGTGGGAGGTTTGTCCGGACTGCTCGCCGGTCTGGTGTTCGTCTGCCTGGCCTGGGCTAGTGGCGGGGATCTGGGAGCGGTGCGCCTGACGGCGCTGGGACCACGGCTGCTGCCGCTGTTGATCATGGCGCCGACGACAATGGGCCTGGCCGGGATGCTGGTCGGGTTGCTGCTGGGATTGCTGCGACCTCGGCGTCGCTGACTTCGGCAGGCGTAATGAGTGTCGTGCACGGAGCCCGCCGCAGGTCCGCCCGCTAGGCTTCCGGCGTGCCGCTTCCGCCCGACCCGCTTCGGTTGGTCGTGTTGATTTCCGGTTCGGGCACTTTGCTGCAGGCGTTGATCGATGCGTGCGCCGCACCCGACTTCGGCGCTCAAGTCGTCGGGGTCGGCGCTGACCGGGACCAGATCCCGGGCCTACAGCGGGCGGAGAAAGCAGGCATCCCGACGTTCGTTCATCCGCTCCCCGCCGGAGCGGATCGAGTCGAATGGGACCGGCGGCTGACTGACCTGGTGGCAGGGTTCAATCCCGCCCTTGTCGTCATGGCCGGCTTCATGAAGTTGGTGGGTCCGCAGTTTCTCGCGGCCTACGGGGGACGGCTGATCAACTCCCATCCGGCGCTGCTGCCCTCGTTTGCTGGCATGCACGGCGCTCGTGACGCCCTGGCGTACGGGGTCAAGATCTCCGGAGCGACGATTTTTCTGGTCGACGATGGCGTGGACACGGGCGTCATCCTCGATCAGGTAGCCGTGCGGGTCGAAGACGACGACTCCGTCGAGGACCTGCACGAGCGAATCAAGGTTGCTGAGCGCGACCTCCTCGTTCAGACGGTGCACCGGCTGGCCACCCGGAGCTGGCGCCTGAACGGCCGACGACTGCGATGGAGTGACTAAGACATGAGCGAGAGAATCTCTGCTGACCGCCGCCCGATCCGCCGAGCCTTGGTGTCGGTGTCCGACAAGACCGATCTCGCTTCGATCAGCCAGGCGCTGGTCGACGCCGGGGTGGAGCTGGTGTCCACCGGTTCCACTGGACAAACGATCGCCGAAGCCGGGCTGCCGGTCACGTCCGTTGAGGAGGTCACTGGTTTTCCCGAATGTTTGGACGGGCGGGTCAAGACCCTGCACCCCAAGGTGCACGCAGGGTTGCTGGCCGACGTACGGTTGTCCGCGCACCGCGACCAGCTGGCTGATCTTGGCGTCGCGCCCTTTGAGCTGCTGGTCAGCAACCTCTACCCGTTTACCGAAACCGTCATGTCGGGTGCCACGCAGCAGGAGTGCATCGAGCAGATCGACATCGGGGGACCAGCGATGGTCCGCGGCGCCGCCAAGAATCATGCCTGTGTTGCCGCCGTCACCTCGCCGGCGCAATATCCGCAACTGCGTGCCGCACTGGAAGCCGGCGGCTTTACGTTGGCCGAGCGGCAGGCGCTCGCGGCGGCGGCGTACATCCACACCGCAACCTACGACGTCACCGTGGCGAGCTGGATGGGCAACACCGTCGCCGACACCAGCGACGGGACCGGATTTCCCGGCTGGATCGGCGGGACCTGGGACAGGGCGGCGGTGCTTCGTTACGGCGAGAACCCCCACCAGCAGGCGGCGCTGTATCGAAACGGGTTTCTTCCCGCCGGTCTGGCCACCGCGGAGCAACTGCACGGCAAGGAGATGTCCTACAACAACTATGTCGATACGGACGCGGCCCGGCGCTCAGCGTATGACTTCACCGCTCCGGCGGCAGCCGTCGTCAAACACGCCAACCCATGTGGAATCGCCATCGGCGCTGATATTGCCGAGGCACATCGGCGCGCACACGCCTGCGATCCGGTGTCGGCGTACGGGGGAGTGATCGCCACGAACCGGCCGGTCAGTGTGGAGATGGCACGGCAGGTGGCCGATGTGTTCACCGAGGTCGTCGCTGCCCCGGCCTACGACAACGGAGCTGTGGAAGTGCTGGCGGCGAAAAAGAACCTGCGCATCCTGGTGGTTGAGCCGTACATCTCCGGTGGTCCCGAGACGCGGCGGATTGACGGCGGGCTGCTGCTGCAAAGTTCCGACACCGTTGACCACGATCATGATCAGCCGGCCAACTGGCGATTGGTGGCGGGGCAACCAGCCAGCTCCGAGGTACTCGCCGATCTGGAGTTCGCCTGGCGGGCGGTTCGGGGCGTGAAGTCCAATGCGATCTTGCTGGCCTTCCGGGGCGCCGCGGTGGGGATCGGTATGGGTCAGGTCAACCGGGTGGATGCCTGCCGGTTGGCGGTGCAGCGCGCTGGGGAGCGGGCCGCAGGAGCGGTGGCGGCCTCGGATGCGTTCTTTCCGTTCGACGACGGGCCGACGATCCTGTTCGATGCCGGTGTGCGCGCCCTGGTGCAACCGGGCGGATCGGTGCGCGACGAAGAGGTGATCGCCGCCGCGAAGAAGGCGGGCACCACCATGTACTTCACCGGCACCCGGCACTTCCTCCACTGATTCGCCGAGGAGATGAGAGGGATAGACATGACGGCACAGATACTGGACGGCAAGGCTCTGGCGTCGACGATCAAGGCGGAGCTTCGTGATCGGGTAGCGGCGTTGGCCGAGCGCGGAATCACCCCCGGACTGGGGACAGTGCTTGTCGGTGACGATCCCGGCAGCCGATCCTACGTGGCGGGCAAGCACCGCGACTGTGCGGAGGTGGGTATCGCCTCCATTCAGGTCGAACTGCCCGCGTCGACCAGGCCGCCCGCGCTCGAGGCCACGATCGGCGAGCTGAATGCGGACCCTGCGTGCACCGGCTACCTGATTCAGCTGCCGCTGCCCGGAAGCCTCGACGATACCTGGGCTCTCAGTCTGGTGGATCCTGCCAAGGACGCCGACGGTCTG
>DATFOP010000300.1:0-12309 GCA_035265505.1 Propionibacteriaceae bacterium
AACCATCCGCCGGTCCTGGACGCCTACCCCGCTGATCTGACCGCTCGCATCCCCTGGCTTGCTCTCCTGCCTGCCGTGTTCCTCCAACAGGTGCTTCTCGGCAGCTCTCTCGGAGAGGAACCGGGATGGCGCGGCTACGCCCTCCCTCGGATGCAGTGGATGCACAGCAGCCTCAGCGCCAGCCTGCTACTGGGTCTCTTGTGGGCCCTGTGGCATCTGCCCCTGTGGATCCGGCCGGAGCAGCAGCTCTCCCAGGTCGCATGGGACACCCTCGGGATCATCGCTGCGGCGGTGCTCTTCACATGGGTCTTCAACCACTCTCGCGGAAGTCTGCTGCTCGCGCTGCTCTTCCACGCCTCCATCGCCGTGACCGGCCTCTTCCTCGCCGTGCCGGATCGTCACGCCGCGATCAGCACCGTCCTGGCCTGGCTCCTGGTCGGGCTGGTGCTGAGGCTGGACCGGCAGGGCTTCGACGTCGCGCCGCCTGACAACTAGGGCGTGACGATGTTGAACGACGGGTCTCCGCGCTCCATCACACCCATTAGCGATTGCAGGATGCCCGGATCACCGGCGATGTCGATTCCTGGACCTGCCAGATCGCCAGCGAGCACTCCGACGAGCCGTCGTTTGGTCAGCCTGAGCGTCGCTCCAGCCGTATCGTCCGCCGGCCGCTCTCGATGGATCAGGACTCCGTTGCGGAGCGTCACCCGGTAGTTCGTATCCAGATCGGTCAAGGTGACGTCGAGGGACAGGTCGAGATCCCAGGCCGCCGGGCCATTAACCGAGATGGCCAGGAAGTCGAACAGCTGTGCCGGGCTCAGCTGCGCAACGATCGCGGGTGCGGCCGTCTGCGCCGGTGTACCGAAGTTGCCCTCCCGTAGCTCGGTGGCGCCGGAGAGGAAGAAGTTTCGCCAGGTGCCGTTCTCGGCGCCGTAGGCCAACTGTTCCAAGGTGTCGGCGTACAACGCACGTGCGGCAGGGTGGTTCTCGTCAACGAAGATCGCGTGATCAAGCAGGGTCGCGGCCCAGCGGTAGTCGGCGGCGTCGAAGGCCGTCTGGGCAAGTCGGACCACCTGGTCGATCCCGCCCATCGCCGCGACATAGCGCGCGGCCAGTTCGGCCGGGGGATGCGGCCAGAGGCGGGCCGGGTTTCCATCGAACCAGCCCAGGTAGCGCTGGTAGATGGCCTTGACGTTGTGGCTCACCGAACCGTAGTAGCCGTGCGTGTGCCAGACGTTGCTCAGGGCTGGGGGCAGCTCGATCAGCTCGGCGATCTCGGTGCCGGTGTGGCCCTGGTTGAGCAGACGCAGCGTCTGGTCATGGAGGTAGGCGTACAGGTCGCGCTGCTCCGACAGGTATGCCACAACCCGGTCGGCGTCCCAGGTCGGCCAGTGATGTGAGGCAAACACGACGTCGGTGCGGGTGCCAAAGGTGTCGATGGCCTCGGTCAGGTACTGCGACCACACCCGTGGGTCGCGGACCAGAGCGCCGCGCAGGGTGAGCAGGTTGTGCAGGGTGTGTGTCGCGTTCTCCGCCATGCACAGTGCGCGAAAGCGCGGGAAGTAGAAGTGCATCTCGGCCGGTGCCTCGGTGCCTGGTGCCAACTGGAACTCGATCTCGATCCCGTCGACCGTGCGGGTCTGCCCCGTCTCAGTGATGTCCATCGTGGGCACGATCAGGCCGATCTCACCAGTGGACGTGCTCTGCCCAGCCCGGCGCCCACTTGACCCTGAGGCCCGCGGGCCAGAGCGGCGCCGTACATGTATCCGGCACGGCGACTCATCGCCGTGCCGGCGTAGACGTTCTCCGCTACCGCGGGCTCGGTGAAGCCCTCCGGTGCGATGATCACGATCTTGCCGGCATCGACGTCGTCCTGGGTGGCGACGCCGAAGACACCGCCGAAATGGTCGACGTGGCTATGGCTGTAGATCACGGCAACCACAGGTCGGTCACCGCGGTACTCCCGGTACAGATCCAACGCGGCTGCCGCTGTCTCGGTCGAGATCAGCGGGTCGATCACGATCACCCCGGTGTCGCCCTCGACGAAGCTCACGTTCGACAGATCCAGCCCGCGAACCTGATAGATGCCCTCGACGGCCTCCCACAGCCCCTGCTTGGCGACCAACTGAGACTGACGCCACAAGCTCGGGTTGACCGACGGTGGTGCTTCCCCGTTCAGGAACCCGTAGCTGTCGCTCTCCCACACGACCCGGCCGTCCGACGAGCGCACGACTCCGGGCACCAACGAGCCGAGATATCCACGATCGGCGTCGGCGAAGTCTGCTCTATCGGAGTAATTGAAGGAGCCGGACGGGTCGCGATGAGCCGAAACCGTCACGTCCGCCGGTGGCTGCTGATTCATCTGGCCGCCGCCTTAGTCCTGGAAGGTGCCGCCGACTATGCCACGTGGAGAACACGCGAACGCGAACCACTCCGGGACCAGACGGCGGGATGTCCGAAATTCGGATCAGTACCAAACCGACCTCGAGAGAAGAGAACCGGCCCAGCGAGCGCTAACGAGCGAGGATACGGAGCGCAGCCCGCCGAGCGCCTCGAGGCGGCGAGCTTCGGCCCGCCCTGTGCCGCCTGGCACACGAAGGCGGACATTCGCCCGCTTGCTTCGTATTGGTACTAGCCGGGCCGGAGCGTCCCGCTAGTCATTACTTTGGCGTCACGTCAACGTATGGGACTTCGATGGCGTTGTTTCCGTAGCCGAGCCGGTTCCAGGGTGGGACTTCGGGTTGAACGTTGCCGGCGGCGTCGGTTGCCCGGGCGCGGATGGTGTGTCTTCCTATGTCGGTCGCGGCCCAGTCGAATGACCAGTCCTGCCATTGGTAGGGGCCCTTGGGGGGTTCGAGCTGCGCCGGGTACCAGTCGCCGGCGCCGGTGAAACTGATGTCGACGCGGGTTACTGGTCCGGTTCCCGACCAGGCTTTGCCACGCAGGGTGTACCTGCCGGCTTTGATGGTGGACCCGGGCGCGGGGTCTGTGATCCGGGCTCGGACGCGCATGAGCGTGACGGGTTCGTGTGGCTGGTCGGCCCACTCGTAGACGTAGTGGCCGGTCTGGAACTCGCCCGTGTACGACTCGGTGAGGACGTCGATGCGTTTCAGCCACTTCACGGACGCGACCGCGTACCAATGGGGGGCGATGAGCCGGAACGGGGCTCCATGGTCTGTACCGAGCGGTTGGCCATTCATCTCGTAGGCGATGAGGATCTCGGACGCCGGATCGGCCGCGTGGGCAAGGGGCAGAGCCCGGACGAAGGTCAGGTCGTCCTTGTTCGTGTCTGGAAGGACTGGCCGGAGGTGGTAGGAACCGTGGTCGGCGCCTTCGAACCGAACGTCGACGCCGTCAGCTGCCGGCCGCGCCCGCTCGAGCACGTCGGAGAGGAGGGCGCCGGTCCAGCGGGCGGTTGAGACGGCGTAGGCACCCCATGGTTCCCCGGTTGGTAGCGGTCTCATCTCAAGACGCCCGTTCCCGGCGCATTCAAGGGTGACGGCCCGCTCGATCGCCGGCAGCGCTCGGAGGTCTTGGAGGGTCAGGGCGGTCGGGTTCTGCACCGCGCCGCCGACTTCGAGGGTGCCGTCGTGAGCCGGGACCGCGAAGTTGCTGCGGACGTAGTGGAGGTTGCTGGGGGTGAGGTCGGTGGCGAGGGCCTCGGGTGGCGCCTCCGCGTTGTACGGGGCCGGGTTGATCATTTGAAGTGCGGTGCGCGCTCGCTCGAGGTCATCTGCCACTGTCATGTTCAGTCTCCTCGCCGGTGGGCCGTTGAGTCGCGTGCTGGCAATCAGTAGTCGGGATCGAGGAAGGTCGGTTCGCGGTCTTCGTTGAAGGCGCCGATGCCTTCGGCGCGGTCGGGATGGACCGCTGATCGCCAGTGTGCCTCCATCATGATCGCGATCGCCTGCTCGATCGGCTGCCCTTCGCCCATTTGAACGGCTCGTTTGACCGCCTGCACCGCCGTCGGTGAGTTGCTGGCGATCTTGTCCGCAATCCGGTGCGCCGCTTCCATCAGCTCGGTCTGGGGGTGGATCTCGTTGACCATGCCCAGCCGGTACGCCTCGCGGGCGGTGATCGGGTCCCCCGTCATGAGCATCTGCAAGGCCTTTCCCGGGGGGAGCAGGCGTGGCAGCAGCGCCGGAGAGCCTCCGCCGGCAGCCAGACCAATCATCGCCTCGGGCTGGCCGAAGGTGGCGTTGTCGGAGGCGATGATGAAGTCGGTGCTTTGGGCCAGTTCGGAGCCGCCGCCGTAGGCGATGCCGTTGACGGCGGCGAAGATCGGCTTCCGCAGCTGCCGGACCGTGTAGAGGGTGCGATCGAAGTCCTGCCGTTGCCCGAGCCAGTCCTCCTTGGTCATGTTCTTGCGCTGACGCAGGTCGCTGCCGACGGAAAAGGCTCTCTGCCCAGCTCCGGTGAGGATAACGACACGCACGGCTGCGCGGACCGCGATGGTCTCGACGATCTCGGTCAGCCGGGCGCCCATGTCGGTGGTGATCGCGTTGTCGGCGTGCGGCCGGTTGAGGGTGATGAGCGCAACCCGGCCCTCGGAGATGTACTCGAGGCGTACGGGGGAGTCGGGCTCCGCGGCATCGGACTGCGGCGGAGCGAAGTCAAGTGCCTTCCAGCGGTCGGTGGTTGTCGAGGTCGCCACGTCGTCCTGCCCTTCAGGGTCGAGTGAGTCACGTCTCATGTCGGGAGCTCCGCCAGCCAGCGCATGGCCCTCAGGCCGGGGGCGAAGCAGTACTCGCCGCCGCGGGTGACGACGAAGGGCGGCATCTGCTGCAACCGCCGCCGGATCGGCTTGGTGGGAATGGTAAAGCTGCCGGAGCCGTCATTCGGCCCGACGAGCGGATCCTTCTCGGTCGGGGCGCCGATGAAGATGCCGTCGTTCAGCCATTGGGTCTTGACGAACTCGAACTGCCGCTTGAGGTGCGCTCCGGCGAAGACGAAGATGATGCCCCGCTCGGCGCCGTCGTCTTCGAGAACTCCCTCGGGCAGCGCCGGGCCGTAGCTCGTCCCGCGCCGGATCATCCGGTGGAGGCGGACGTTGACACTACCCTCTGCGTCAAGGGCGTCCCTCGGGTTAGCACGTCGGGCATGCGCACCGGCCGGACACTTGAAGCCGCGGAGGTCGTCGGCATAGAGGAAGTCGTTGTGGCGGCGCCGGTCTGCCCCGAGCTCGGGATCGTCTCGCTCAGGGGCGAGCACGAGCGGAGCGCCGCTCTGCCAGCGGCCGATCATCTTGGCGCCGAGCAGGGCCTCCTCCTCGCGGCTCGCCGCTTTGGCGCGGAGGTATTGCCGATAAGCAGCCACTTTGGTGTGCAGCTTTCGGAAGACGATGTAGGTGCCGTTCCGACCGAGAGTGTCCGGGGTTGGCATCGGCGGCAGCTCGCCTGTCTCGTCGGGGTAGCCGAGGATGATCTCACCGGCCTTGAACGGCTTCTCTTTCGGGTTCGAGGGGGGCATGCCGCCGCCTTCCACCGTCGGCTGGCCGATCCCGTCCTTGAAGCCGAGGGAGGTGCGCCCGGTGGGGAGCTGGTAGCAGTCCTGAGCCCAGAGGACCTCCACGCCTGAAAGCTCCTGGTGGGCGCGACGTATCTTCTCGACGGCGGCTTGGAGCCGCGCGGCATCGGGCGAGAGCGCGGCCAGCGCGACGTGCACGTCGGGGCTGCCGAGTGGCTTCTCCCAATTGGCGGGGCTGCTCTCCCCCACGTCGCCCAGCTCGACCGCGCGCGCCGCCATCCCTTGCTGGAACTCTGGCGCGAAGCTGTCGAGCGAGTCCTGCGGCACGCCGAGCGCCTTCAAGCCCTGGTACGTGAAGGCCACTGTGACCCAGGCGGCGTGCCTCGGCTCTGAGCTGGGACGTCCATGGTCCACAACCGAGAGCAGCCGCCTCACCAGCTCACGCCCGGCCCCGCGGTCATCGATCCGGAGGAGCACGTACTTCCCGACATAGGGTGAGGGCCGCTCGTGCAGCGCCCCGCTCTGGATGTCGTCTAGGTCCAAAGCCACGTCGTGCCCGCCGGTCATGGCCTCACCAACCGTTCCATGGCTACAAGTGCTCGGGAGGTTCGGGCGGGTCCGGATTTGGCGACGCCAAGTAGGGGAAACTGTGCGAGGCCAGCCGGCTCGCGTGGTCGACACCGTCACGGATGATCGGTCCGTTTCCGGCATTGACCAGCTGGGTGAAGATCGTGTCCATCACATCGTCGTTGAGCGCCCGTCCGCCGCAGGTTTCATGCGCCTTACCGCGGCGCTTGGAAAGCTCGATCTCGAGGAAGGAGCCGTGCTCGGCGTACGGCTTGGTGAGGTCGACGACCAGGAAGTCGGCGAGCACGAGGCTCGTCAAGGGATGGTCGCCGTTCAGGTCAGGGAACCAGTCGGTCTTGCCGTCCAGTCCGTCCCAGAAGGCAAGGTTGGCGTTCAGCCGGGCTCGATATGCGCCTCGATAGGCCTCCCCGAGGTGAAACGCATCCTCCATGTTGTAAAGATCGCGGATCTCGAGATCCCGGTTGACCGGATCGAACTGCTTCATGGCCAGCATCATGTTCTTCACCTCTGGCCGCCCGACCCGTTCGATCCGAACGTTGAACGTGCCGCGTGTGAGGGTTTCAGCGACCACGCCGACCAGCCCCACGCCGTCCAAGAGTTCGGAGTCGACCTCGACGACCAGGCTGAGGACGTTCTTGCCGTCAAGGAAGATCGAACCGGGATCGGTGAACGCCAGCTTGCCCGTCGCGATCGTCTTCAACGCCGCAGGTGCGTCCATGATGAACGGATCCCAACGCGGGCCCGCGAAGACCCGCACCCCCCTCGGCGGCCCATCCTGTTCCTCGTTCACACGCACCGACACCATCTCGCCCGTTGGGGTTCTGCAGGTGCCCTCCTGATCGACGCGCTGACCGCCGTCAGCACGCACAGGAGCCGAGAAGACGCAGTCGAAGACAAGTTCCGGCCGACCAGCAACGAACGGCACCGGATCACTCGCCGCGCTCGCGGTGAGCGGGCGAAGACGGAAACGGTAGATGAGACCGTCGGAGAACGCATCTGTGAGTTTCGCAAACGGAAGCGTATTGACCACCAGCACCAGGTGTCCTGGCCGCTCTGGGCTGGGGAACGCGTAGACGTCAGTTATGTCGGCGATCGGGTCCGCCAAGGCTCGCGGGCCTGAAATGTGATCCGACATCGCCGTTCCTCGCTAGCCCGCTTGGCTACTCAGCCGTTAGTCGGCTGCCTCGTCCAGCAGTGGCTTCAGCACGGGGTGCTGCAGGGCCTCCGCGGCCTCCGGATTGTCCAGCACCTGCTGGAAGGCAGCGTTCACACGCTGGGCCTTCCGGATCTCCTTCACCGTACCGCCGTAGTTCCGCGCATAGGCAGCCGCCGTCTGCTGCGCGCCGTAGACGAACGCCTTCACAGCGGCCAGGTCCGGGAGACCCCCGTAGCCCTCCACATGCCGGAAGATCGCATCGAACAGTGCGAGCGTCGGCCCAGAGGTGAAGAAGTCCTCCATGTAGGAGTCCCACGGGCCGTCGAAGCTGGTGATGAACGCGAGCCGGGTGTCGTCGTCGAACAAGACGAACCGGGCCTCGTGGATGGTCGTGATGGCCATGCCGTAGTCCCCCGGCCGGTACCCGGGAGTCTCCTGCAGGTCGCCTAGCGCAGCCCGCAGCGACTCTCCCGAACCCTGCTTCACCCGGAAGAACAGGCTGAACTCACTCGTCGGGCCGGCGCTAAGCCCCGGTCGGGGAGTTCCTGTCACAGGTGCCGTCATCGGTTCCTCCCCTTGGGGTCGCAGCCTCTATCGGTGAACCATGACGTCCGGCACTTGGGATCGCGTCCCGCTACGTCGGTCTGATCGTATCCGGCCGGCACGACGATGTCTCGTGCATGGGATGTGGAGGCGTGGCAGCACGTCGAGGGCCGGATGTGCTTGGGTTGGGTCGTGGCTGGGCAAGGGGTGGACGAGACGCAGCAGTTCGATGTAGCTGTCATCGGTGCCGGACCGGCCGGGCTGTTCGCGGCTCTACGGGCCGCCCGACTGGGCGTACGCACCGCGTTGATCACCCGCGACGCCGTAGGCGGGATGGCCGCCACCGACGGACCGGTGCCAGTCCGGGTCCTGACCCAAGCGGCCCGGTTACGCCGAGAGGCCCGTCACCTCCACGCGTTCGGCATCGACGTGGGCGAGACCACCTTGGACTACGGCCGCCTCATGGACCGGGTACGCGACGTGGTCACGGCGGTCAGCCAGACCTCGACCATGCGGCCCGAGCTCGAGGAGGAAGGGGTCGCCATCTTTGATCACGCCGGCACGGCGCGGTTCGTCGACGCCCATACCCTCGAAGCGGGCAACGGCCTGCGGCTGCAGGCAGACAAAGTCATCTTGTGCGGAGGCGGCACGAACCGTCTGCTGCCGCTGCCGGGTGCGGATTTGCTCGGCTCGCACCACGACGCGTGGTCACTGACATCTGTGCCCGAGTCACTCCTCGTCATCGGCGCCGGGGCGACTGGGGCACAGGTCGCGTCGGTCTTCAACGAACTCGGCTCGCGGGTGATGCTGTACGAGGCCGCACCGCGCATTTTGATGACCGAGGATGAAGACGTCTCCCGGGTGATGGCGGAGTCGTTCCGCGCCGCCGGCATCGACGTCCGCGAAGGCTTCGGCCGCATCCTTGAGTTCCAATCCACCGACGCCGGGGTGCAGATGATCTTCGCCAGCGAGACAGCCACCGAGTCAGTGGAAGCCAGCGTCGCTGTCGGCGCCATAGGTTGGCAGGCCGACACCGTCGGACTGAACCTGCCGGCAGCCGGGGTCGAAACCACCCCCCGGGGCTACATTGCCGTCGACTCCCGACTCCGCACCAACGTGCCGCACATCTACGCCGCGGGCGACATCACCGGCCGGCTCATGTTGGTTCCCCAAGCCGTGCAGGACGGGTTCCACGCAGCCACCAACGCCGTCCTAGACGGCCAATTGACTCTCACGCCGCCGGTCAGCCCCATCGGCAGCTTCACCGACCCCGAATACGCCCAAGCCGGACTCAGCGAAGCGAAGGCCCAGCAAGATCACGACATCGTGGTCGCCATCACGCCCTTCGCGATAGCCTCCCGTCCCATTATCGACGGCCGTACGACCGGTTTCTGCAAACTCATCGTCGACCGCACCAACCACCACATCATCGGCTGCCATGTCGTCGGTGAGCGCGCCGTCGAACTGGCCCAAGTGGCAGCCGTCGCTATCGCGGCCGGAATGACCGTTGAACAGTTCGCCCGCATCCCCATCTCCTTCCCTACCTATAGCAACGTCCTCGGCCGCGCCGCCCTCGACGCCGCGCGGCAACTTGGCGTCGACGACTTCTGGGACCAGAGCTAGCCAGCCACTAACGCAGAAACCGTGACAGCCACCGATCCGAACCGGGGAGAGCTGAGCCTCTGTCGGGGTGCAAGTAATTCAGGCTGGTGGGAGAGGAGTTCGGGAGGGTGGGCCTAAGTGGACTTGAACCACTGACCTCTGCCTTGTCAGGTCGAGCCACCGTGCTGGCGCAGGGCGGTGTTTGCCCATGCCCAGGGGTCCACGAACGTCCGGCGACGCCCGCGGTCGTGTCGGGTTGTCACCCACTTCGTCACCCAGGTCATCGCACCTAGGTCATTGGTGCCGCCAGACCTTGAGTCCGGTACGCGCGCCGCCCTCCCCTTGCTCTCCTTGACCGTCCTAGATCGTCCCGGTAGGTGTCGTGCCGCACAGCCCCGTTGTCAAGCAGAACGAAAGCACGGGCCTCAGAGGTGTGTCGCTGCCGCATCTGGCGACGTATCCGCGCCGGCTTTGTCGGCTCGTGAAGCGAATCTTGATCGGCTAGGCTCGGCATTTCTGAGGTGTGCCGGGAAGTCTGGTCGGCGATCTCGCTCAGCATGCCGCTGAGCGGATACCCGTCGACGATAAGGCTGCCGATGACCTTTTCTTTGACCCTGCGCGCGGCCCACCTGACCAGCACGCGGCGCTGGCGGCGAAGCGTACGTTGGAAGCGTGCACGCCGAGCAGATGGCGGAGGAGTCGCCAATGGTCGATCTGGACACGAGTGCATTGGCGGCGGCGCAGCTGCTGGCCGGGCGGCGGCTGCCGGCCCTAGTGGTGACGAACGCGGACGGCTCGCCGCATTCGATCCTTCCGGCATCTCAGGTCGTGAGGTTCTTGGTGCCGGGCTATGTGCAGGACGACCCGTCGCTGGCTCGGGTGATGAACGAGTCGATGGCCGACCGTGCGGGCGACCAGCTGGGCAGCAAGCGGGTCCGCGATCTGTTGCCGGCCGAGCGCCGGGAACTGCCCGTGGTGAACCACGACGACACGATCATCGAGGTCGCCGCCATCATGGCCCGGCTGCGCTGCCCGTTGGCAGCGGTGATGAAGGATCGCAAGTTGATCGGCGTGATCAGCGCATCCCGGCTGCTGGAGCTTGCTCTGCAGCCCAGCTGACACCGGCAGCGAGGCCGCACCCCGGGGCGGCGGCGTGATGGCCGTCATCGCGGTACTGGTGTTCGTCGCCGCCTACATCCTCATCGCTACCGAGCGGGTCCCGAAGATGGTGACGGCGTTGGTCGGTGCTGGGGTCATTCTTGGGCTGGGGGTTGCGTCGGCGGAGGAGGCGTTCTACTCCCCCGAGACCGGTGTCGACTGGGATGTCATCTTCCTGCTGCTCGGCATGATGATCATCGTCGGTGTGCTGCGCCGGACCGGGGTGTTCGAGTATGTCGCCATCTGGGCGGCGAAGCGGGCCAAGGGCTCGCCGTTTCGGGTGATGGTGCTGCTGGTGCTCATCACCGCGGTCGCGTCGGCCTTCTTGGACAACGTCACCACGGTGCTGTTGATCGCTCCGGTCACCCTGCTGGTCTGTGACCGTCTCGCCGTCAAGCCCGGCCCGTTCCTGATCGCGGAGGTGCTGGCTTCCAACATCGGCGGCGCGGCCACGTTGATCGGTGACCCGCCCAACATCATCATCGCGAGCCGATCCGGGTTGACCTTCAACGACTTCCTGCTCAACATGGCCCCGATCGCGGCTCTGTCCGTCGCGGTCCTGGTCGCCATGTTGCCGCTGTTGTTTCGCGGCTCGTTCAAGGGCGATCCGGACCGGGTGGCGGATGTGATGGCGCTGAACGAGCGGGAGGCGATCACCGACCGCCGGCTGCTGATTCTCTGTGGGATCGTCCTGGCGGTCGTGTTCGTCGGCTTCATCGGTCACGCCGCCTTCCATATCGAGCCGTCGGTGGTGGCGCTGCTCGGCGCCGGCATTCTAGTGCTGCTGTCACGCAGTGAGCCGCGCGACTTCATGCCCAGCGTGGAATGGGAAACCCTGCTGTTCTTCGCCGGCCTGTTCGTCATGATCGGCGCGCTGGTCAAGACCGGCGTCATCGGCCAGCTGGCCGAGGGCGCCGCACGTGCCACCGGTGGCGACCCGCTCACGGCGACCATGTTGATCCTCTTCGTTTCCGCGTTGCTCAGCGGCGTCGTCGACAACATCCCGTACACCGCGGCGATGAGCCCGATCGTGCTCCAACTGACTGAGGGCATCGCTGATCCGGTGCAGGCGGACGCCTTGTGGTGGTCACTCGCCATCGGGGCGGACTTCGGCGGCAACCTGACCGCGATCGGCGCCAGCGCCAACGTCGTTGTCCTTGGGATCGCGATGCGGTCGGGCGCCCCCATTTCGTTCTGGGAGTTCACCAGGAAGGGCGCCATCGTCACTGTCGTGACGATCCTGCTGGCTGCGCCCTACCTGTGGCTGCGCTACTTCGTGCTCGCCGGCTGAAACTGCATCGCGGTCGAGCGGGGGCAAGTCGAACGCGCTCTGGCCACGGGAGTTGCAGCGGCGAGGTGACCTCACCACCTGCGAGACGGGCTCCGTCGGTATACTCCTGATAGGAGTGCCGGGAAGCCTGGTCGGCTGTTCTTGTCGACCGTAGGAGTGCGGCCCATGCCTGTTCCCGAGCGTTCCCAACCTGACTCTGTGTCCGGTCCCCCGTCCGGGATAGGACATGTTCAGAGGCGGCCACTCGAGGCCGTTCATTCCGCACCGGCAAGGTCGGCCACTGATCCGGGTCGCGGCGGGCTCGACGCCTCGGACCTTTGCCGATCGTTCGGTGCGGAGCGGGCAGTCGATCATGTCGATCTGCAGGTCGTTCCCGGCCAGATTCACGCGCTGGTCGGCCTGAACGGGGCTGGCAAGACCACGCTGATGCGGCTCCTGCTCGGGATGCTTCGGCCCGACCGGGGTTCGGTCACGATCTTCGGCCGTCCGGTCGCCAGCGCCAGGA
>DATFOP010000301.1:0-6963 GCA_035265505.1 Propionibacteriaceae bacterium
GACGCCCCGGTCGGGGAATACCTCGACTACCTGAGGGCACCCGGCAACCGGCAACCCAAGGTGCGGCAGCTGCTCACCCACACCGCCGGCCTCGGGAACCCGCTGCCGATCCGCTGGGCGCACCTTGCCGCTGCGGAAGGATCGAAGCCTGAGGCGCTGCTCCGCCGGGTGATGCGACGCCGCCGCGCCTACCGCTATCCCATGGGGCAGTCCGCGAGGTACTCAAACGTCGGGTTCCTGGCGCTCGGCCAGGTCATCACCGCAGCGGCCCGCGTGCCGTTCGAGGCCTACGTCGAGCAGTCCGTGCTGCGGCCTGTCGGCATGGACAACACGGGCTTTGCCTATTCAGCAGATGCGGACCGTGCCACCGGATACGTTAAGGCGCCCAAGATTGCGGAACCTGTGCTGAGCCGCCTGCTGCCCCCCGGGGTGGCCGGGAACCGTCACGGATCGTTTCTTGCGCTGAACCCGTTCTATGTCGACGGGCTCGCGTACGGCGGCCTGGTCGGTGACGTCATGGACGCCGGCAGGTTCCTGCGGATGCATCTGGGCGATGGCGAGATTGACGGGCAGCGGGTCCTCAACCCACGAACCGCCCGCTCAATGCGCCGTATCGCCTATCCCGGGAAGCCGTTCGACCACGGCATCGGCTGGTTCCGCCGACCCACCAAGTCGCCCGGAAGCTCGGTGGAGCACCTGGGCACCGGCGTCGGCTTCTGGAACGTCATGCGTCTGTACCCCGACCGCGGCCTCGGCGTCGTCATCATGAGCAACAGCACCACCACGTACGACTTCGAGCCAGTCTGCGCCCTCCTGGCCGGTGCACCATGGTCGTGATCGCCGTCATCGCGTTGATCCGAGTGATCCGCATGGCCAAGCATCAGCGCACACCCCCAGGCGTTCGACGCGATCAGCAGAGTCGTTTCAGAACCGAGTGGATGCCGGCACTGGTGATCTACCCCGTCGGTGTCCACCGATGACAGGCCCGCAAGGACGAGACCACCGGCTACTGCCGGCACTGCCCTACCTGGATCCACCGGCGGTTGACCGCTCACGCCAACGGAGACAGCCCCACCGACGCCCGAACCCCCGAACCGATCGTGCGGACCGACCGTCGATCACCCTCAGAGAAAGACGTGCCATGAACACCACCAATTATCAAGCCACCCCAACGGACGAATTCTCTCAACACGGCGACCACGAAGCTCGAACACTCACCGGTGAGGTCGCTACGGTGCGCATGCCCAATGAGGCGGCGGGGATCACAGGACCGACAGAACCGACCATGCATGGCGGTCTTCGAGGGTGGACAGCGCGTCGCCCCGTGACCGCGTTCCTAATCCTGCTGTTCGCCGTTGCCTACCCCGTCATGAGTCTGCCGGTCATGGCTGCCCACGGCGTCATCCCCGACGGCTGGATGCCGCAGCTACCAGGGGTGGACACCGAGCGCATCGCCGCCGCGATGCTGGTCTTCCTGGCGCTTCTGCCCACGACATTCCTGGTGACCTGGGCTGTCGATGGCCGACCCGGTGTCCTTCGGCTGGTGCGCCGGATGTTCCGGTGGCGCATCGGAGCCGGCTGGTGGCTGATCGTGATCGCGGGACTGCCCACGCTGACCATGGCCTTGGCCCTCCTGCTCGGAGACCATCTGACACCGGTCAATGTCGTACCCTTCGCGATCACCCAGACCATCGGATTCCTCGTCAATCTCCTGCTCATCAACCTGTGGGAAGAGACCGCCTGGGCCGGTTTCGTCCAGACCCGGCTCGAACGGCGACACAGCCTTCCAGTCGCCGCAATCCTGACGGCAATCCCCTTTGCACTCATCCACATGCCGCTGCACTTCATCGGCGACTTCACCGTGGAGTCACTCGCCACCGCCCTCGTCACCTTGCTCATCGTCAGCATCTTGGTGCGGCTCCTGCTCGGAGTGGTCCTTCGTGGGACTCGGGACAGCATCCTCGCGGTCGCGCTCGCGCACACCGTTTTCAACCGCAGCAACAACGACGAAGGAGTCGTCGCCGGACTGCTCGAGGGCCCGGCCCACGGGCTGGCGGGACTGCTTGCCGTGATCCTGCTCACTACCATCGTTGCGATCCTCGCTCGCCACCGCCTGAACCGCGCCTACCGAGCCAGTCTCGACACCGCCGACAGCAGTGCCTCGCCTCGCTACTAGGTTCGGGACTCGCTCTCGAGTCGGTAGCCGAGGGTCGGTGGGGTGTCTTCAGAGCCTGGTCCAGGCGTCGCTCAGCACCGAACGAAGGGCGGACTCGATCTGGTCGAACTCCGGCTGGCCACAGATCAGTGGGGGAGCGAACTGCACCACAGCCTGTCCACGGTCGTCGGCACGGCAGTAGACGCCCGCTTCCCACATGCCCGGAGCGATCACGCCACGCAGGATGCGCTCGCAATCGTCTCGGGTGAACGGTTCCTTGTTGGCCTGGTCCTTGACGAGCTCGATGGACCAGAAGTAACCGTTGCCCCGGACGTCGCCGACGATGGGCAGGTCGAGCAACTTCTCCAGGGTCTGCCGGAACGCGTTCTCGTTCCGAAGCACGTTGCCGAGCAGATCTTCGGACTCGAACAGGTCGAGGTTGGCCAGTGCGGCGGCGCAGGCGACAGGATGCCCGCCGAACGTGTAGCCGTGCGGGAAGGACACATTGCCCCGCGAGAAGGGCTCGAAGACCCGGTCGGAAATGATCGCCGCCCCGAGCGCGGCGTAGCCGGAGGTGAGACCTTTGGCGCTGGTAATGATGTCGGGGACGTAGCCGAACTTGTCGCAGCCGAACATGGTTCCCAGCCGGCCGTACGCACAGATCACCTCGTCGGAGACCAGCAACACGTCGTGGGTGTCGCAGATCTCACGGAGCCGTTCGAAGTAGCCGGGTGGGGGCGGGAACGAGCCGCCGGCGTTCTGTACCGGCTCGACGAACACCGCCGCGATGGAGTCGGGTCCTTCGGCGAGGATCGCTTCCTCGATCCGGTTCGCCGCCCACAGTCCGAAGGCTTTCTCATTGTCGGCCAGGTGGTCCGGCGCCCGGTAGAAGTCGGTGTTGGGCACCCGGAACGTCCCGGGGATCAGGGGCTCGAACGAGTGCTTGAAGCCGGGTACCCCAGTGATTGACAGCGCGCCCTGGGTCGTGCCGTGGTACGCGACTGCGCGGCTGATCACCTTGGTCTTGGTGGGCTTACCGGTCAGTTTGAAGAATTGCTTGGCTAGCTTCCACGCTGTCTCGACCGACTCGCCGCCACCGGAGGAGAAGAACACCTTGTTCAGGTCTCCTGGCGCCAAGGCTGCCAGACGTTCGGCTAGCTCGATCGCCGGCGGTGTGGCGTAGGACCAGATAGGAAAGTAGGCCAGCTTCCGGGTCTGCTGATCGGCTGCTGCGGCGATCTCGTCGCGGCCGTAACCGGCCTGCACGACGAACAGCGCAGACAACGCGTCGAGATAGCGGCGACCTGCCGCATCATAGATGTAGGCGCCCTCGCCGCGCTCCACGATCGGCACCGGCTTGTCGGCGTAGTTGCCCATTCGAGCGAAGTGCATCCACAAGTGGTCGGCCGGGTTGCCGTGGCCGCTCGCGGTGTCGGGCGTGACCAGAGCGGTCATGTCGCTTCTCCTAGCGTGTCGGTCGGAACAGGTGGCTCTACCCATGCTGCTCCCTCAGGTGTTTCGGGGAAGGGAGGTGGATGCCGCCGTGGCTGGGATGAGCCAACGGGCATGCCCACTGACGCGATGCGTCTCAGCTCAGCGGCACGGCTGTGAAACGGGCCAACGCTTCAAGCAAGCTGTCTTGGAAGTGCGTGTTGTCGACTGCCGGGTGTGGAGTGCGGAGCCGCTGGTGGAACCAGTACCCGCCGCTGGTGCGTGCCTGCGGCTGCTCACTGATGGCAAGCCATTCTTGGGTGAGGTGTCCGAGCCTGAGGTCGTCGGGAGCGCCGGGTCCGCCCATTTTGGTGGGCACCCAGCCGGGGTCGACGGCATTGCTGTACACATCGGGCCAGATGCGGGCGATAGCGACGGCGAGGGTGGTGACGAAGAGCTTGCTGTCCGAGTACGAGCCGGTCTTGCGTTGTCCACTCCAGTCCATGCCTTCCACGTCGGCTCTTCCGCCGTAGTGCGAATCGCTGCTGAGGTACACCAACCGTCTCGGGCGATGGATGAGGGCGGTGAGCAGGTACGGGGCGACGACATTGACCGGCAGGATCTGCGGGCCGCTGTAGATGCCGGCGTTGTGGATCACCGCATCGACCCTGCCGAGCTGATTGACCTGGTCCGCCACAGCACGTGTCTGGTCCAGGTCGGCCAGGTCCCCGACGGCCGCTGACGCGCCTTGGCCGCTGAGGTCGTTGACGGCCGCTAGTCGCTTGGCGCTGCGGGCGTGGACGATGACCTCGTGCCCGTCTTGGAGCAGGGTCTGTGCGGCTGCTCGACCCAGTCCGTCGGCGGAACCGGTGATGAAAATGCGTGCCATGTGCTTCCTTTCGCCGCACCTCTCCTGGTGAGGGTATGGGTGCATGTTGTGGCGCGGTTCGGCGCCTGTGGCGTCCTCAGTGGCGAGGTCTGTGCGAGGGCTCGAGGGCTCAATCTGATGGCGCGGTTGTGACGGGTTAGCCGCAGCGCGGTATGCCCACGTCACCGGGCTGCAGCGCAGGCCCGAATAGTCGGCCCCGGTTCAGCCTGCGGGCTTCAGCTGGAGTGTGGTCTCGGCAGCGGAGTCGGAAATCATCGGTTTGACATAGCTACTGCCATAGCGTCCGCCCGCTCATCGCTGATCATCTCCTCGTGCTGGGCACGGTGTGCCGGGTTGCTCGTCTCAACCAGCCGACCGTAGGTTGAGTCGCGGTAAACGTCACACCAGCGCAGCCCTTTGCATTGATGCCCTCGTCATTGACCATGAGTCGCCACTCGTGGAACCCTTGCGGCAAGCAGCGGAGGCTTCCGCACGCTTAGAGCATCGGGATGGCAAGCCCCGTTGCCAGAACAGCATTGGTCTGCTCGGAGGAGGAGCTAATGACATCGGATACTGGTGGGGTCAGCCAGAAATTGGGAACCGGTATTCGGCTGAGGCTTTCGTTGATGATGTTCCTCCAGTTCTTCGTATGGGGTGCCTGGTTCGTCACGATGGGCACCTTCCTCGGTGAGGGTTTGTCGGCCTCCGGGAGCCAGATCAGCCTTGCCTATCTGACGCAGTCATTGGGTGCCATTCTGGCGCCGCTGATTATCGGTCTGATTGCGGACCAGTTCTTTTCGGCTCAGAAGATTCTTGGCGTGCTGCACATCGGCGGTGCCATCTTGCTGTGGATCGCGGGTGAGGTTTCACAGTTTGCCCAGTTCTTCCCACTGATCCTTGGCTACATGATCTTGTACATGCCGACGTTGGCGTTGGTGAACTCGGTGTCGTTCCGGCAGATGAGGGATCCGGAGAAGCAGTTCCCGTCGGTACGTGTGCTCGGGACGATCGGTTGGATCGTCGCTGGGCTGATCATCGGCTGGTTGGGCTGGGAGCAAGGACAGTTGCCGCTGACCTTCAAGATGGCTGCGGTGGCATCGTTGATCCTGGGAGTCTTCAGTTTTACGCTTCCCGCTACGCCGCCGACGCGACGAGGAGAGAAGTCCAGCATGCGGGAGATGCTGGGGCTCGAGGCTCTCGGCCTGCTCAAGTCCCGGTCGTATCTGGTGTTCTTCCTGTCGTCGATAGCGATCTGTATCCCCCTCGCCTTCTACTACAACTTCACGAACCTGTTTCTCAACGAGGTCGGCGTAAACGCGGCGGCTGCGGTGCAGTCGCTCGGTCAAGTGTCAGAGGTTGGGTTTCTCCTGCTGCTGCCGTTTCTGCTGAAGCGTCTCGGGGTGAAGATGACACTCGCTGTCGGCATGGCGGCGTGGGCGCTGCGGTATGTCTGTTTCGCCTTTGGCGACTCTGGGGGTTTGTTCTGGTTGCTGCTGGTGGGCCTGCTTCTCCACGGCATCTGCTACGACTTTTTCTTTGTCGCTGGACAGATCTACACGAACAGGTTTGCCGGGGACCGGTTCCGCAGCTCAGCACAAGGATTGATCACGTTGGCGACTTACGGTGTCGGAATCTTGATCGGCTCGCTGGTCTCCGGACCGATAGTTGACAACTTCGCTACCGCCGACACGCATCAATGGCGCCAGATCTGGATCATCCCAGCGATCATCGCTGCTGTCGTTCTCGTCCTCTTCTTGCTTTTGTTCAAGGACCGAAGCACTCCCGCAACGGCCACCCTTGGCCTTGAATCCGAGCTAACGACGCTCGAGGCTCCGGGTGCTTCGCTTCCCGTGCCGAGGGACGCAGACCTGGACCCGTTGAAATAGTTCTGCCGAACCCGTTGAAATAGTTCTGCCGACTAATTGCCCCACCCTCACCGGCGTCCGCGGGTCGCGCTGCACCGCTGCACCTCGTCGTCGCTGAGGTTCAGGTCCGCGGCCTTCGCTGAGTCGATGATCGACTCCGGTCGCCGGGCTCCGGGAATGGGGATGACGCACTCGCTCAACGACAGCTCCCAGGCCAGCACGACCTGCTGCGGGCTCACGCCGTGCTCCCGGCCGATCTCGCCGAACACTGAGAACTGCTCCCCGACATCGCGCGCTGCTCCACCGGTGCCTCCGAGCGGGCTCCAGGGCAGGAAGGCGATGCCCCGCTCGGCGCAGAAGTCCAGCTCGTCCTCGCTGCAGCGGAACTTTGGGGAGAATTCGTTCTGCACGCTGACCAGTCCGCCTTCACCGAGCACGTCGACGGCGATTTGAATTTCCTCGACATTGGCGTTGGAGATGCCGACGGCTTTGATCTTGCCCTCGTCCTGCAGTGCCTTGAAGTTCGCGATCGCGTCCGCGTACACCATGGAACGGTCAGGCCGATGCCACTGATACAGGTCGATGACATCGGCGCCGAGGTTTCGCAGCGACTTCTCCACCGCCTCCCTGAGGTACGGCATCGT